>NZ_JAAOTI010000037.1:0-80716 GCF_011297315.1 Catellatospora chokoriensis | reverse complement strand
GTGGGGGGCGGGGTGGGGGTTAGGGGAGGGTCCAGATTTGGTTGCCGGTGGCGGCGCAGGTCCAGATCTGGAGGCGGGTGCCGTCGGCGGTGCCGAGGTCCTTGGCGTCGAGGCACTTGGCGGACTGGGGGTTGCGGAGGTTGCCGTTGGACTGGGGTTGCCAGACCTGGGCACCGGAGCCGTTGCAGTCCCAGAGCTGGATCAGGGCGCCGTTGGCGGTGGAGCCGCTGGTGATGTCCATGCACTTGCCCAGCGCGCGGATGGTGCCGTCGGTGCCGACGGTCCAGGTCTGCGCGTTGGTGCCGTTGCAGGTGTAGAGCTGGATGGCGGTGCCGTTGGCGGTGCCGGCGGCGGCGACGTCGACACACTTGCCGGAGGCCTGGCCGACGATCCGGCCGGTGCGGCCGCCCGGAGGCGGCGACGACGGCGGCGTGGTGCCGCCGATGGCGACCTCGTAGATCGCGCTGACCAGCGACCTGGAGTCGTTCTTGTCCTGGGACAGCTCCCAGTTCATGATGCCGCCGGCGTTGGCCTTGGCCCACGCGGTCTTGCTGCGGATGGTCGGCAGGCCGTTGTAGCACTGCTGCACCCCGCCGACCGTGGTGCAGTCGCGGTTGGCGTTGGCCGGGTCCATGTCGACGAGCTGGCTGTACGTGTAGTACGTCGGGCGGCTGTAGAACGGCACGCCCAGCACGGCCTTGCTCGCGGGCAGGCCGCGGGACTTCCACGAGTTGACCGCGTTGATCGACCAGTTGTAGTTGGCGTGCGGGCTGCCGCCGTCGTACGCCATGATGTTCAGCCAGTCGACCGCGCTGAACACCGCGGGCTGCACGAAGTTGGCGGTGCTGCCCTCGGACACCACGGCGGCGGTGAGCAGCTTGCCGCGGGTGTGCATGGCGGTGCTGAGCTGGTTCATCAGCGCCGTGAAGTTGTTGCTCTCGGCGGTGGTGTCCGGGTATTCCCAGTCGATGTCGACGCCGTCGAGGTTGTACTGGTTGACGAGGTTCACCAGGTTGTTGACGAACGCGGTGCGGGCCGTGGCGTTGGCGGCCAGGTCCTCGAAGGCCTGGTCGTTGCCGTCGTTCCAGCCGCCGACGGCGATGGAGACCTTGGTGTTGTTGGCGTGGCCCAGCGAGACCAGCGAGGACAGCTTGGACGGGTTGTCCAGGCCCTGCAGGCTGCCGTTGGAGTTGGGCAGGATGAAGGCGTAGTTGATGTGCGTCAGCTTGCCGTACTGGACGGCGTTGACGTCGCCTGCCCACGAGGGCATGTAGCCGACGCTCTTGAAGCCGTTGGGCAGCACGACCGCCTGGGCCGTCGCCGGGGCGAGCGCGACGGCGACGCCGACGGCCGCGGTGGCCAGGGCGATGCCGGCCGCGGCCCAGCGGGCTCGGCGGGATGCGGGGATGTCGGACATGGGGATCCCTTCGGTGTCCGGTGCCGTGGCGGCGCATCGTCACGGCACATCGACTGACCGGCTGGCGGGTGCGCCCCTCCCCGGTGCGGCCTGGGCAGGCGGCGGCCGGGGGCACGCGACGGTCCGGCTAGGTGCGGTTTCGGACGAGGAAGCGGCTCGCTCCGAGTGGTGCGGATGAAGTTTAGTAAACTTAACTATCTAATGCAATGAATGCGGGCCCGCGCCTGGCGGAAGCGTCGGCGGCGGGTGTTACTGTCCCTCGTCCCTGACCCGATGCGGCCCGGCGGAGGCAGCGCATGACGATCGGCTCCCACATCACGACGTTCGCCGGCCGACCTGTCGCGGAATATCCCGCCGACCTGGGCAAGGCGTCGCGCGCGGGCACCGCGTGGCGACTGGAGGACCCGGACTACGACAACAGCGGGCAGTTCCAGGAGCGGCTGGAGGCGCTGGCCGCCGAGGACTGGGCCAACCAGGTCACCGCCCTGGTCATCGGCAACTGGGGCGGCGCCTACGAGAGCGCACCGCCGATCGGCCTGCTCGCCACCGTGCTGCCGCGGTTCACCCGGCTGCGGGCGCTGTTCCTCGGCGAGATGACCTACGAGGAGTGTGAGATCTCCTGGATCCAGCACTCCGACATCACCCCGCTGCTGGAGGCGCTGCCGGGGCTCGAAGTGCTGACCGTGCGGGGGGCCACCGACCTGAGCCTCAAGCCGCTGCGGCACCCGTCGCTGCGCGAGCTGACCATCGAGTCCGGCGGCCTGCCCGCCGACGTCGTGCGCGCCGTCGCCGAGTGCGACCTGCCCGCGCTGACCCACCTGGAGCTGTGGCTCGGCACCGAGAACTACGGCGGCGACGCCGACGTCGACGACCTCGCCCCGATCCTCGCGGGCACCCGGCTGCCCGCGCTCACCTCGCTGGGCCTGCGCGACGCCGAGATCGCCGACCTGGTCGCGGTGGCGCTGGCGGGCGCGCCGGTGGTGGCCCGGCTGCGGGAGCTGGACCTGTCCCTGGGCATGCTCAGCGACGAGGGCGCGGCCGCGCTGCTGGCCGGCCAGCCGCTCACCCACCTGCGCAAACTGGACCTGCACCATCACTTCATCAGCGCACCGGTGCTGGAGCGGCTGACCGCCGAACTCGGCGCGGCCGGCGTGGAGCTGGACGTGTCCGGGGCCGACGAGCGCGACTGGTCCGACCGCTACATCGCGGTGTCCGAGTAGATGCACGTCACCGTCGTCGGCAATCCCGGCAGCCGCCGCGTCACCCTGTTCGCGGCCGCGGCGGTGCGCGCCGGGCTGGCCGAACCCGAGATCGTGTCCTGGCGGGACGTGCTGTCCGGCGTCCCGCTGCGGCTGCGCCCCGGCGCCGCCGTGCGCGTCGAGTCCCCGGGCGAGGACGCCGAGGTGGACCGGCTGCTGCGCGGTGCCGCCGCGGCGGCCGAACCGGGCGAGATCGTCGGCGGGCGTGCCTGGTACACGGGCTTCGCCGCCGCCCTGGACCGGGTCGCCGACGCCGCCCGCGACCAGGGCGCGCACCTGCTCGCCGACCCGGCCGAGATCCTGGTGATGTTCGACAAGGCGGCCTGCCACGCCCGCCTGCTCGCGGCGGGCATCCCCGTGCCCGCGGCGCTGCCCGGCGCCCCGGCGAGCTGGGCACAGCTGCGGTCCTGGCTGGACGAGGCCGGCTGGCGGCGGGTGTTCGTGAAGCCGTGCCACGGCTCCTCGGCGTCCGGGGTGATCGCGCTGCAACTGGGCAGCGGCGGCCGGATCCTGGCCACCACCTCGGTGGAGCTGTCCGGCGGGCGGCTGTTCAACTCGCTGCGGGTGCGGCACTACCGCGACGAGCGCGACGTCGCCGCGATCGTGGACCGGCTGGCCCCGGACGGGCTGCAGGTGCAGCGCTGGCTGCCCAAGGCCGGGCTGGACGGTCGCGTCGTGGACCTGCGCGTGGTGACCGTGGCCGGCGAGCCGTCGCACGTGGTGGTGCGCGGCAGCCGCTCGCCGATGACGAACCTGCACCTGGGCGGCGTACGCGGCGACCTGTGCGCGCTGCGGGCCGCGGCCGGGCGGCACTACGCCGAAGGGCTGGACACGTGCCGGGCCGTCGCGGCCTGCTTTCCCGGGAGCCTGCACACCGGCGTCGACCTGATGTTCGCGGCGGGCTGGCGCTCGCACGGGGTCGCCGAGGTCAACGCGTTCGGCGACCTGCTGCCCGGCCTGCACGTCGACGGCCGCGACACCTACGACGCCGAGGTCGCCGCCCTCCTCACCTGCGCCCGCACCGGAGCGTCCGCGTGAGCCCTCGCGCCCACCCCGCTGTGCCGCTGCAGTTTCGGGGAAACTGCACGAATCTTGGCCTGGATTGCTGCAGTTTCCCCGAAACTGCAGGGCCCTGCCGCGGGGAGGCGACGTGAGCGTCGACATGGCGTCCATGGTGGGGACGTTTGACATCGCGCTGGTCACGGTTGACACGTTGCGGTATGACGTCGCCGCGGGGGAGGCGGCGGCGGGGCGTACGCCGAACGTGGCCCAGGTGCTGCCCGGCGGGCAGTGGGAGGCGCGGCACACCCCGGCCAGCTTCACGTACGCGGCGCACCACGCGTTCTTCGCGGGCTTCCTGCCGACGCCGGTGACCCCGGGACGCCACGAGCGGCTGTTCGCGGCCCGCTTTCCCGGCAGCGAGACCACCGCCGAAGGCACCTGGGTGTTCGACGCGCCCGACCTGGTCACCGGGCTGGCCCGAGCGGGATACCACACGCTGTGCCTGGGCGGGGTCGGCTTCTTCAACCGGCTCTCGCCGCTGGGCAGCGTGCTGCCGGACCTGTTCGCCGAGGACCACTGGCGGCCCGCGTTCGGGGTGACCGAACCGGACTCGCTGCGCCACCAGCTCGACCAGCTCGAAGAGAGCGTGGTCGC
This sequence comes from Catellatospora chokoriensis, assembly GCF_011297315.1. Taxonomy (NCBI): domain Bacteria; kingdom Bacillati; phylum Actinomycetota; class Actinomycetes; order Micromonosporales; family Micromonosporaceae; genus Catellatospora; species Catellatospora chokoriensis. Next base: position 76,384 of record NZ_JAAOTI010000037.1, on the reverse strand, counting down.
CGCGCCCGCGGCCCGGCCGCTGTTCACGTTCCTCAACATCTCGGCCCTGCACCAGCCCAACCGGCACTACCTGCCCGGCGCGGCGCAGGACGGCCCGGACAGCCACGCCGCCGCGCTGCGCTACGTCGACACCCTGCTGCCGCGCCTGTTCACGCTGCTCACCTGGCGTCGGCGGCCGTGCTTCGTGGTGCTCTGCGCCGACCACGGCACCGCGTACGGCGAGGACGGCCACCAGGGCCACCGGGTCGGGCACGACGTGGTGTGGACGGTGCCGTACGCCGAGTTCACACTGTCGCCCGGGGAGTGGTGACGGTGCTGGACGGTTCGCCGTACCAGGGTTACCTGTACGCGTACCCGCACAAGACGGCGTACCGGCCGCTGCGGCCGCGCCCGGAGCTGCGCGACGTGTGGGCCGGGCAGCCCCGCGACGCCCTCTTTCTCTACCTGCACATCCCGTTCTGCGAGATGCGGTGCGGTTTCTGCAACCTGTTCACCCGCGCCCAGCCGCCCGCCGAGCAGGTCGGGGCATACCTGCGGCAGCTGCGGGTGCAGGCCGAGCAGGTCGCGGCGGCGCTCGGCCCGGCCCGCTACGCCCGCGCCGCGATCGGCGGCGGCACCCCCACCCACCTGACCGCCGACGAGCTGGCCGAGCTGTTCGCGATCACCACCGGCGTGCTCGGCCTGGACCCGGCCGCGGCGCAGCTGTCCGTGGAGACCTCGCCCGCCACCGCCACCCCCGACCGGCTCGCGGTGCTCGCCGCGCACGGCACCCACCGGGTCAGCATGGGCGTGCAGAGCTTCCTGGACAGCGAGGCGCACGTCGCGGGGCGGCCGCAGCGCCGCGCCGAGGTCGACCGGGCCCTGACCGCGCTGCGCGACGCGGCGTTCCCGCTGCTGAACGTCGACCTGATCTACGGCATCCCCGGCCAGACCCGCGACACCTGGACCTACTCGCTCCGCGAGGCGCTGACCTGGCAGCCCGAGGAGATCTACCTCTATCCGCTGTACGTCCGCCCGCTGACCGGCCTGGGCCGCCGGGAGGGCCTGCTGCCGCCGTCCGGCCCGGTCGCCGCCGTGCCGGATCACGATCCGGCGCCCGCGCCGGACCGCGACGCGCCATGGGACGCCCAGCGCCTCGACCTCTACCGGCACGGCCGTGACCTGCTGCGCGAGGCCGGCTACCGGCAGCTGTCCATGCGCCAGTTCCGCCGCGCCGACGTGCCCGACCCCGACGGCGCCGACTACTGCTGCCAGGACGACGGCATGGTCGGCGTCGGCTGCGGGGCCCGGTCCTACACCGCCGACCTGCACTACTCGTTCGACTACGCGGTGAGCGTGCGCGAGGTGCGCGCCATCATCGACGACTACCTGTCCCGGCCCGCGCACGATTTCGCCCGCGCCGAGTTCGGGTTCACGCTCGACGGGGGCGAGCAGCGGCTGCGCTGGCTGGTGAAGTCGCTGCTGCGGGCCGAGGGCGTCGACCTGCCCGGCTACGCGAAGCGGTTCGGGTCCACGGTGGACTCCGACTTCCCGCACCTGGCCGAGCTGGCCGCACGCGGCTGGGCGGTCGGCGACGGCGAGCGGCTGGCGCTGACCGACGAGGGCCTGGCGCACGGCGACGCGGTCGGGCCGTGGCTGGTGTCGGGGCCGGTGCGGGCGGCGATGGCGCGGGCGGTGCTGCGGTGAACCTGCTGCTGCTGTATCGCGGCCCGCTGGCCAGCTGCAACTTCGACTGCCCGTACTGCCCGTTCGCGAAGCGGCGCGACAGCCGGGCGCAGCTGGCCGCGGACCGGGCCGCACTGGCCCGGTTCACCGACTGGGTGACCGCCAACCCCGCCGGGGACACGCTGTCGGTGCTGTTCACGCCGTGGGGCGAGGGGCTGACCCGATCCTGGTATCGCGACGCGCTGGTGCGGCTGTCGCACCTGCCGCACGTGGCGAAGGTCGCCATCCAGACCAACCTGGCCGGGCGGCTGGGCTGGGTCGCCGACGCCGACCCGGCCCGGCTCGCGCTATGGGCCACCTACCATCCGGGCCAGGTCAGCCGCGAGCGTTTCCTCGCCGCCTGCGCGACGCTGCGCGGGCACGGAATCAGGCATTCGGTCGGCATGGTCGGTTTGCCGGAGCACCACGCCGAGGCGGTCGCGCTGCGGGACGAGCTGCCCGAGTCGACGTATCTGTGGATCAACGCCGCCGACGGGCACGCCTACGACGCGCCCGCCGAGGCGGCGTGGACGGCGGTCGACCCGCTGTTCGGATACAGCGTGCGCCCGCACGTCTCCGCCGGGCACGAGTGCGGCGCGGGGGAGACGTCGCTGTCGGTGCTCGGCGACGGCACGGTGCGGCGCTGCCATTTCCTGCCCGAGCCGCTGGGCAACCTCTACGACGGCAGCTACCGCGCCGCGCTGCGGCCCCGCCCGTGCGGCAAGGCCACCTGCGACTGCCACATCGGGTACGTGCACCTCAAGCGCCTCGGTCTGCACCAGGTCTTCGCCGGCGGGGTGCCCGAACGCATCCCCGCCGGGCCTCCGCCGACCTGGGGTGTGCCGGCCTCGGTGCTCAGGTCTGCTGCTCGGGCTGGTACTCCCGCGACCTGAGGCCGAACGACCAGGCCACGCCCTGCCGGGCGGTCTGCATGTCGGGCGGCACGCGCAGGAAGTAGGTCCGGAAGCTGCCGTCGGGCTCGGCGGTGGCGTTGACCACCTCCACCATCACCAGCGGCTCGTCGCCGGGCAGCTCGACCCGCCACAGCTTGCCGAAGGTATCGGACTGCGTCGCGACCGCCCCGGAATCGCGCAGGTAGCGGTCGAACCCGAAGTGTTCCAGCATCACCCGGCGCATCTCGGCATTGGACTCGCGGCGGATCCGCTCGACGGTCAGCGTCGGCAGCTCGGCGGCGATCTCCGCGGGCATCGGCATGCCGCTCCACGCGTGCAGGCCGAAGCCGTCCGGGTAGGACAGCGCCGGGCCGTCGCCGTGGTGCAACCGGCCCAGGTTGTCCCGGTGTACCGCGCGCGGGCGTTCGGTGAGGATCGCGACCTGCTCGAACGCCCACCACCAGCCCGCGCTGCCGGCCACCCGGGCCAGGCCGTCCACGTCGGGGTGGCTGTCGAACGCGCCCAGCCACGCCGCGTCGTGCTGGCCGTAGATCACGTCGAGCAGCGCATCCTGCTGCGCCTGGGCGAACTCGCCGGCGCCGGCGCGGAACTGCTCCGTCAGCCGGGTGCGCAGCGGCGTCGCGAGCTGGTCGACGAGTTGCTGCCAGGGCCGCCGGGCGGTGGCGGCCCAGTGCCGGGCGAAGCCGACCGCGCCGCGCTGCTCGGCCAGGGCGGCCCGCGCCTGCGCCCACGGCCGGGTGCGCACCTGCGGGCGCACGCTGCGGCCGAGTGCGAGGTCGCCCGGGCGGACGCCCTGTGCGGCCAGCGCCTCGCGGACCTTCCCGTCGCCCGCGAGCCCGGTGCGCAGCATCGCCACCGCCGTCGCGCCCGCCGCGGGCGAGTCCAGCCACAGCATGCGCTGCGGGGCGGGCAGTCCCGCCAGGGCGTACGCGATCCGCACCCCCGCCTCGGCACCTGCCCGGTCGGCGGGTTCGGTGCTCAGGCCGGTCGCCATCCAGCGCTCGGCCCGCGCGGCCAGGGCCATGTCCTCGTTCCGGCGCGCCTCGCGCCGGTTCGGCCGCTGCTCACCGCTCATGCTCGGGGCCTGCGTGGTCGCCGTCATCTCCGTGCTCCCGTCCACGCCGCGCTCAGTCCGCGACCGGGCGGATCGCGCCCGGGAAGTACTCACGCTGGCGGACCACCCGGTATGCGCCCGGGGCCAGGGAGATCGGCCCGTGCTCCTCGTGCACCAGGCGGCCGTAGCCCTCGATCAGCAGGAACAGCCGGCCCGGGTCGTCGGGCGGGCACAGCATCGCCACCCGCTCGCCGGTCACCACGTGCGCGTGGCCGGTCGCCTCGCCGAGCGCCAGCACCATCCGGTTGCGCCGGTCCCGCGGCGCGGGCATCAGATCGGCGGGCAGCTCCTCGCGCGCGATCGGGACCACCAGCACATCGCCCTGCCGAAACATATCCCCACACTCCACAGCCGACGTTGATGTCGCGGTGACGCTAACGAGCGGGTACGACACCGCCGTCCGCGGGGAACAGCTCCTCCAGCACCAGGGCGACTCCGTCCTCGTCGTTGCCGGCCGTGACGCGGTCTGCCCCGGCCAGCGCCTGCGGATGGGCGTTGGCGACGGCGACCCCGATCCCCGCCCAGCGCAGCACGGGCACGTCGTTGGGCATGTCCCCGAACGCGATCACCTGCGCGGCGTCGACGCCCCAGCCCTCGCACAGGCGGGCCAGGGTGTCCGCCTTGGACACCGAGGCGGCGCTGATCTCCAGCATGCCCCGGCCGCCGGAGTAGGTGACCGTCACGTCCGGCACGAGCGCCTGCAGCCGCGTCATCAGCACGTCGGTGACCGGGGCGGCTGACCAGGCCAGCAGCTTCACGCAGCTCTCCGCCTCGGCCCACAGCGCGACCAGGCTCGCCACCGGCACCCGGACGATGCTGCGCGAGCTGACGTGGTCGAAACCGGGGGCGATCAGCGCCCGGTGCCCGGTCTCCACCGCGAACCCGACGCCGTCCAGGGCCGGGGCGAGCACGGCCGCGACCCGTTCGGCCACCTCCAGCGGCAGCGGGCCGACGATGACGATCTCGCCGCTGGCCAGGTCGTACGTGATCGCGCCGTTGGAGCACACCGCGACTCCCGTGATGCCCGCCGTCCCGGCGATCTCGTGGACCTCCCGCGGCGGCCGCGCGGTGCAGATGACGACTCGCGCACCGGCCCGGTCGGCCCGGCGCAGGGCGGCCGATGTGCGGGCCGAGACGGTGCCGTCCGAGCGGAGCAGGGTGCCGTCAAGGTCGACGGCGACGACGCGGATCATCGCCGGACCCTATCGCCATGATCGCCGGACTTGCCAGGCAGGTGGGCGAAAGCGACGTCAAGATTCGCACACCTGCCTGGCAAGTCGAGTGATCACCACGATCGTCCCGAAGGTCGGCGGCGGTCGGGTCGTCGATCCGGGCGGGCCGGCCATGGCAGACTCGGGTCATGTCGATGTCCGGCCTGCGGATGGTCGTGTTCCTGTGCGCCGGTGTGGCCAGTGCGGCGACCGGGCTGCTCGCCCTGGTCACGAGCGTCGGCGTCGCCTATTACACGGTTTTCGGGATGGTGCTCGGCTGTGCCGGCGCGGTGCTGGCCTGGCTCGGGCTGGCCGACCTGCGCCCCGGCCCGATCGTGTGGGCCGCGGTGGCGGTGCTGGCGGTGATCGGGCTGCTGGCGAGCCTGCTGGTGGTACGCGAGGACATCTGCTGCATGTTCGGCTACCACCGCGGGCTCGGCTACCCCTGGGGGTGGCTGGACAGCGGGGCCGACGCCGCGACCCTGGACGAGATCGAGGAGATCGCCGCCTCCCCCGAGCGCCTGCCGCTGCACCTCGATCCGTTCAAACTGCTGCTCGACGCTCTGTTCTGGACCCAGGCCGCGGTCCTCGCGGTGATCCCCGCGGTGCTGGTGCTGCGCGGGGCCCGGCCCGACCGCCCGGGTGACCATGAGGTTGTGCCGCCGACACGCCGTCGAGCCGTGCCATAGGTTCATGATCACCCGGGTGGGGTGAGGTCACCAGTCGGAGTTGGCGGCGCCCAGGCCTAGGCGGATCTGGTCGAACTGGTTGCCGTCGTTGTCGTCGGTGAAGGTGAGGGCGATCTCGCCCCAGGGCGAGACCGCGACGGTGGGTTGTTCCTGGCGGCCGGTGGTGACGTCGGAGTAGAACTGGGCGGGCAGGCGGCCGGCGGTGGTGCCGTCGGGGTTGAACCCGCGGGCCCAGACGTCGAGGCCGTTCGCCGGGATGGACCAGCCGACGACCACGTTGGCCTGGTCGTCGATACCGGTGCTGGGCGCGGTCGCGCCCGGCTGCGGGGACACCTCGACGTCGGCGTGGCGCGGGGTGCCGGCCGAGGTGAACGAGCGCGTCCAGACCGTGGGGGCTCCGGTGTGGTCGGACTCCCAGGCGACGGTGAACTCGCCGGTCGTGTTGGCCGCCACGGACGCGTTGCGCTGCTGGCCGTCGGCGGTGGCGTTGGCGGTGCGCCGGGACAGGGTCACCGCGCCGTTGGCCTTGGCCAGCCGGACCAGCCCGATGTTGTCGAAGCCGTTGCCGTCGCCGTCCTCGTTCCACACGACGGTCGCGTCGCCGGCGGCGGACACCGCGACGTCGGGCCGGTGGTGTGCGCCGGTGGTCTGGCTCGCGGTCACCTCGTACGCCTTGGTGGTCACGCTGGTGAACCCGGCGGCCTTGACCGTGGCCGGGCTCGGGTCCTGGATGTCCTCCCAGACCACGGTGAACGCCACCGCGCTCGGGCTGCTCGGGGTGCCGTCGGGGTCGACCGCGACCGCGGGCTGTATCTGCTGGCCGGTGGCGGACGCGTTGGCGTTGCCGGAGCCCAGCACCGTGCCGGTCGGGGAGACCACCCGGTAGGGGATGTTGTAGAAGCCGTTGCCGTCCGGGTCGTCGGCCCAGACCACCACGGCGTTGCCCTTGTCGTCGAGGCCGACGTCGGGCGACAGGTGCCGCCAGGCGGTGCCGGTGGTGCCGCCCGCGGAGAGCTTCAGCTCGTACACGGCGACGCCGTCGCGGAACAGCCGCAGGAAGATCTCGGAGTGGGCGGCGTCCTCGGGCCCGGTGCTGTCGCGGTCGTCCTCCCAGACGACGGCGACGTGGCCGGACCGGTTCGTGGCGACGGCCGAGACGTCCTGGTCACCGGTGGCAGTGCTGTTGGCAGTGGTCCAGGTGACCGAGGTGGGCGTCAGCGCGGCCATGGCGCGTGCGGCGAACACCGGCGACGCCGACGGCGCACCGGCCGCCCCGGCCACGCTCGCCGATGCGGCGGTTGTGCCCGGGGCCGGGGCGGCTGCCGCCGGGGTGGCGGCGGCAGCCGCGAACAGCGCCGCGGTCGCGGACAGGGCCAGGGTGGTGAGGGCTTTCATGTGGATCTCCTAGACCTGCTGCAGGCCGGGCAGGCCGTCCTGGATGACGTACGAGCGCAGCGTGGACACCGCGGCCCCGTGCTCGGTGACCGCGCCGACCGCGCGGAAGTCGGCGCGCACCTGCGCCTGGCTGATGGTGGTGCGCACGTAGCCGCGCCGGTCGGCGTAGAACTTCAGGTGCGGGTTGGTGGCGGCGTTCGGGATGGTCGTGGTGGCGCTGCCGTCACCGCCGGAGCTGATCGAGGTGCAGACCAGCTCGGTGCCGATGGTCGCCGAGTTCGGGTTGGCGTAGTCGGCCTTGAGCTCGTTGGCCCAGGACTTGTGCACGTCACCGGTGAGCACCAGCGGGTTGCGCACGGCGCGGTCGCGCCAGCCCTGCTGGATGCGGGCGCGCGAGCCGCGGTAGCCGTCCCAGGCGTCCATGCTGGCGGCTCCGGCCGCGTCGAACTGGCGGGCGAAGAACACCTGCTGGCCCAATACATCCCAGGTGGCGTGGTGCTGGGCGAGGCCGTCGAGCAGCCACGCCTCCTGCGCCGGGCCGGTGAGGCTGCGGGCGGGCAGGTCGGCGTCGGCGCACACCTTCCAGCCGTCGCCGCAGGCCTGGTCGTCGCGGAACTGGCGGGTGTCGAGCATGTGGAAGGTGGCCAGCCTGCCCCAGCGGATGCGGCGGTACAGCGGGATGCTGTTGCCGTTGGGCGTCTGGGCCGGGCGCAGCGGCATGTTCTCGTAGTAGGCCTTGTACGCGGCGGTGCGGCGGGCGGTCCACTGCGCGGCGGTCAGCGCGGGGGAGCTGTCGGCGCGCACGTTGGTGGCGTAGTTGTTCTCGACCTCGTGGTCGTCGGGCACCACCAGCCAGGGTGCGGCGGCGTGCGCGGCCTGCAGGTCGGGGTCGGACTTGTAGAGGGCGTACCGGCGGCGGTAGTCGGCCAGCGAGACGATCTCGGCGCCCGCGTGCTCGCGCACCGAGCCGGCCGTCGCGCCGCCCTCGTAGATGTAGTCGCCCAGGTGCAGCACCAGGCCGGGGTTGTCCTCGGCCAGGCGGCGGTACGCGGTGAAGTAGCCGGCCTGCCAGTTCGAACAGGACGCGAACGCCATCACCAGGTCGCGGCCGAACGTGGTCGGGGCTGGGGCGGTGCGGGTGCGCCCGACCGGCGAGATGTGGCCCTGCGCCCGGAACCGGTAGTAGTAGTCCGCGTCGGCGGCCAGCCCGCCCGCGATCACGTGCACCGAGTGCGCGTCGGCGTAGCGCGCGGTGACCTGTCCGGAGGCGGCCAGCGTGCTGAACGAGCCGCTGGTGGAGACCTGCCAGTCGACGACGACGTCGGCGTTGGCCATGCCGCCCTGCCCGTCGGCGTTGAGCGGGGTCGGGGCCAGGCGGGTCCACAGCACGACGTTGTCGGACTCGGGGTCGCCCGAGGCCACGCCGAGCTTGAACGGGTACGGGGCGGCGGCGAAGGCGCTCGCGCCGGTCAGGGCGGTCCCCGCTATCGCGAGTCCGCCGAGGACGAACGTACGGCGATGGAGTGATCTCATGCGCCGGACATTCACGGACGATGATTAACGTGATCCGTTGGACCGTTGAACCACGGATTACGGGCGGCCGTCACTCCGTCGTGTCATGTCGTCATGTCCGACCGTTCTGCGAGGATGCAGCGTGGACCGGGCGCGACCCACGCGAACCATGACGATCAAGGAGGATTCGAATGGCTTCCCGACTCAACCCTTACATCAGCTTCAACGGCAACGCCCGTGAGGCGATGGAGTTCTACCAGGGCATTCTCGGCGGCAACCTGACGATGAGCACGTTCGGCGAGTTCGGCGACAAGGACGCGCCGTACGCCGACCAGATCATGCACGCGCAGCTGGAGTCCGACGCCGGCTACACCCTGATGGCCTCGGACACCCCGCCCGGCATGGCCTACCACCCCGGCGACAACATCACGGTCAGCCTCAGCGGCGACGACGGCGACAGGCTGCGCGGCTACTGGGAGAAGCTGTCCGAGGGCGGCACCGTCGGCGTGCCGCTGGAGAAGCAGATGTGGGGCGACGAGTTCGGCGCCCTGAAGGACCGCTTCGGCATCAACTGGATGGTCAACATCGCGGGCTCCTGAACCCGCCTCTGCGGCGTCCCGCAACGACACAGGCCGACCGGGCGAGCTCGCCCGGTCGGCCTGTGTCGTCACCAGGTCAGCTGGTCTCGCCCGCGACCGAGAACGAGCGCAGCCGCTGCGTGGCCAGCCAGGTGCCCAGCACCGTGAAGACGACCGTCATGACGGCCGCGACGGCCGTGGAGACCGTGGTCGTGAACAGCTGCGACCCGGACAGCTCGGCGGCGAACTTGATGACGAAGTGCTGCACCGACACGGTGCGGGTGCCCGCCACCAGGTTGCTCAGCAGGCCCTCCCAGATCACCACGTAGAGCAGGCCGACCAGCACCGGCCGCCGGGTCACCACGCTCAGCGCCAGGAACAGCGCGCTGTACGCGATCGCACCGGCCACGCAGGCCAGCGCGAACCCGAGCCCCAGCTCGGCGCCGCCGATCATGGTGGCCGCGACGAACATCGGCACCGCGATCGTCACTGCGCTCACCGTCGCGGCCACCACCAGCTTGGCCAGGATGATCCGGCTGCGCGGGATGGGCTTGGTGAGGATGTGCACCACGGTGCCGTCGTCGATCTCCGAGCCGAGCACGCCGGTGCCGACGATCAGCGACACCAGCGGCAGGATCACGGCGACCCCGAGCCCGATCAGGACACCGTCGATGAGGTCTGCGGCCGGGGCGTCGAAGCCCAGCCCGACCGCGGTGACGCCGATCAGGATGAGCGGCATGGGCAGCAGCAGCCAGGACCGGCGGCGGCCGAGCAGGCCGCGGGCGGTGATCCAGGCAATGGTCATGTTCATCGCGGTGCTCCCTATGCCGAGACCAGGTAGGAGAAGACGCTTTCCAGCGACTCGTCCGAGGGGATGAGCTGGCGCACCCGAACCCCCTCGTCCAGGGCGATGCGCGGCAGCGCCCGGGTGAACGTGCCGTAGTCGCCGGCGTGCACGGTCAGGCCGTCCTTGCCCAGCGTCACGCCGGCCACGGAGTCCGAGGCCATCAGCGCGACGGCGAGCCGCCGGTCGTCGCTGGAGCGGATCGCGAACACGTGCGGGCGGTGCGTCATCAGGCGGCGGATGGTCCGGTAGTCGCCGGAGGCGGCCAGCCGGCCCGCGACGATCACCTGCACGGTGCCGGAGACCTGCTCGACCTCCTCCAGGATGTGCGAGCTGAACAGCACGGTGCGGCCCTGCGCGCCGAGCCGGTGCAGCAGGTCCATCATGTGCATGCGCTGGCGCGGGTCCATGCCGTTGAACGGCTCGTCGAGCAGCAGCACCGCCGGGTCGTGCACCAGCGCCGCGGCCACCCGCATCCGCTGGCGCATGCCCTTGGAGTAGGTGTCCATCCGGCGGTCCTGCGCGTCGGCCATCTCGACCAGCTCGATCGCGCGCCGGGTCGCCGCGTCGGCGTCGGGCAGCCCGTGCAGCTTCGCGCTGGCCCGGACGTACTCCTTGCCGGACAGGAAGCCGTACACCGCCTCGCGCTCGTTGACCAGGCCGAGCTTGCGGTAGATCGCGGGGTTGCGCCAGGTGGCGTCGCCGTCGATCAGCACCTCGCCGCGGGACGGGGCGAGGAAGCCCGCCATCATGTGCAGCAGGGTCGTCTTGCCCGCGCCGTTCGGGCCGAGCAGGCCGGTCACGCCCGGCCCGAGGGTCATCGTCACGTCGTTGACGGCGACGACGTTGCCGTACCAGCGGGACACCCCGCGCAGGTCGAGGTCGCTCACAGTGCTGCCTTTCGTTCGCGGCTTGCGGTGCTCCACTTCGTTGCGCTCCTCGCGCTCACAGGGAAACCTTCCGGTAGCGCAGCACCAGCAGCGAGGTGCAGCCGGCCACGAGCAGCAACGTCACCAGGCCGTACACCGGCCCGTACGGGCCGACCTCGAACGAGGTGCCGTACAGCCACTGGCGCACGCCCTCGGGCAGCAGGAACGGGCTGAACATCGGCGCGATCTGGGCCATCGGCCCGTCGCCGCCGAGCGCCATCAGCAGACCGACGACCGGTGAGGTGACCATGAAGACGACCACGATCGCGCCCGCCGCGAACGCCCGGCGGCTGGCGATCGAGGCGATCAGCACCGCGAGGCTGCTGAAGATCAGCGCGTACAGGGCGGAGACGACCCAGCCGCCGAGCAGGCCCCGCGCCTCGGCCGCGATGCCGGACGCGTCCGCGGCGGTGAACGCCGAACCCAGGAAGATCAGCGTCTGCGGCCCGGCCAGCAGCAACCACACGGCCACGACCAGCGCGGCGAGCTTGGCCAGCGCGTAGTCCGAGCGCCGGATCGGGCGGGAGAAGTACAGCGGCAGGGTCTGGTTGCGCAGGTCCCGGGAGACCAGCTCCGGCGCGACGACGGCGAGGAACACCATGGCCACCACGCTGATCGTCGACGGCAGCTGCTGGTAGCTCAGCACCATCTCCCCGGTCTGCGCCTTGATCGCGACCACGACGACGGCCAGCGCGGAGACCATGCCGATCACGATCCACGGAAAGATCTTGGCCTTGGCGCTGCGGCCGAGCCCGAACGCGATGCGCAGGCCGTGCTCGAACAGCGAGCGGGCGGCGTAGCCGCGGCCCAGCCGGGTGCCGGTGTAGCGCTGGTAGCCGATGTCGTGGATGACGCTCTGGTCAGACATGGCTCACCTCCAGGGACGGGGTCGGGGTGGCGGTGGAGAACAGCTCGGCCACCCGGTGGCGGCGCTGGTCGAGACGGTGCAGCGGGAGGTCCAGTTCCGCGACGGTACGCAGGACCAGGTCGTAGGTGGACTCGTCGGCCAGCGGCACCAGCAGCATGCGGCCCTCGGCGGTGGCGGTCAGTCCCCGCTGGGTCAGCGCCGCCGAGAGCTCGGCGGTGCCCTCGGCGACCTCGATGGCCAGCACGTCGGTGCCCGTGGTCATCGCGTCGATCCGGTCGGCGCGTAGCAGCCGCCCACCCTCGATCGCGATCAGCGAGTCGCAGATCCGCTCGATCTCGCCGAGCAGGTGCGAGCAGACCACCACGGAGATCCCGAATTCGGTGCCGATGCGGTGGATCAGCGTCAGCATCGCGTCGCGCCCGGCCGGGTCCAGGCCGTTGGTGGGCTCGTCGAGCAGCAGCAGGTCCGGGTCGTGCACCAGGGCCTGGGCCAGCTTGACGCGCTGCTTCATGCCGGTGGAGTAGCCGCCGATCTGGCGGTAGCGCTCCTCGTACAGCCCGACGTGGCGCAGCGCCTCGGAGGCGCGCTCGCGGGCGACGGTGCGCGGCAGGCCGGTCATCCGGCCCATGTGCGTGACGAACTCCGCCGCGATCATGTCCGGCGGCAGGCAGTCGTGCTCGGGCATGTAGCCGACGCGGGCACGCACCTGCTCGCCCGCGGTGGTCGGGTCGAGGCCGAGCACCTCCACCCGGCCGCTGGTCGGCGCCAGCAGCCCGAGCAGGGTTTTTATCATCGTGGACTTGCCGGCGCCGTTGGCGCCGACCAGGCCGATGATGCCCGGCTCGACAGACAGGGTCAGGTCGGACAAGGCGGTCACCCCGCCCGGATATGTCTTGGTCAGCGACTGGGTCGCGATGAGGGCCACGCCGCCAACCTAGACCCCCGACCGCGACCGGCAGATCAGGTGTCAACCCTGGTCTCGACCCTGAGCCTGACCTGAGGCACGGGAGCGGAACCTCGCTCGCTCGACAGTCGCGTACGCCGTACGGTACGGTGTACGTCGAACGAGCGGGAGGAGCCTGCACATGGCAGAGCCGGCGATATCGGCGGACGGGATCCGCAAGACGTATCGAGGAGCGCAGACCCCGGCACTGAACGGATTCGATCTCGAAGTGCCCAGGGGCATGGTGTACGGCCTGCTCGGCCCGAACGGGGCCGGCAAGACCACCGCCGTGCGCATCCTGGCCACGCTGATGCGCCTCGACGCGGGGCGCGCGGTCGTGGCCGGGCACGACGTGAGCACCGACGCGGCCCGGGTGCGGCAGCGCATCGGCCTGGTCGGGCAGTACGCCGCCGTCGACGAGATCCTCAGCGGCCGGCAGAACCTGGTCCTGTTCGGCCGCCTCAACCACCTCGGCCGGGCCCGCGCCGCGACCCGCGCCGACGAGCTGTTGCAGCGGTTCGGCCTGGCCGAGTCCGGCGGCAAGCCGGTCGCGAAGTACTCCGGTGGCATGCGCCGGCGGCTCGATCTCGCCGCGAGCCTGATCGTCTCGCCCGAGGTGCTGTTCGTGGACGAGCCGACCACCGGCCTGGATCCGCAGGGCCGCCAGGAGGTGTGGTCGGCGCTGCGCGAGCTGGTCGCGGGCGGCACCACCATCCTGCTGACCACGCAGTACCTGGAGGAGGCCGACCAGCTGGCGCACCGGATCGCCATGCTGTGGCACGGCCGGGTCGTCAGCGAGGGCACCCCCGACGGGCTGAAGGCCACCATCGGCGACGACTGGATCGACCTGGCGTTCGCCGACGCCGAGCAGGCGCGCCGGGTCCTGCCCGCGGTGGCGGCGCACGCCGACGGCGAGCCGCGCGCCGACGAGCACCGGATCAGCGTGCCGGTGCGGCAGCGCACCAAGGCACTCATCGCCATCAGCACGGCGCTGGCCGCCGAGGGAGTCGAACCGGTCGAGGTCAACCTGCGCCGGCCGACCCTGGACGAGGTGTTCCTCGACCTTCACCGCAAGCAGGGCGACAAGCAGGAGGTGGCGGCATGACGGCCGTGCTCGGGGAGACGTGGGTGCTCGCGCGCCGGGAGCTCACGCACTGGCGGCAGCAGCCCGTCGGGGTGATCGTCAACTGGCTGTTCACCGTGATGATCGCGCTGATGTTCGGCGGGCTGTTCGGCGGGGCGATCGGTGCGGACTACTTCGACTACCTGATGCCGGGCATGTTCGCCCTCACCATGTTCTTCGGCGTGGAGGCGACCATGACCGCGGTGTCCACGGACGCCGCCAAGGGGGTCACCGACCGCTTCCGGTCGCTGCCGATCAATTCGGCGTCGGTCGTGCTAGGACGCTGCCTCGCCGACCTGATGAACTCCGCGGTCGGCCTGGCGGTGCTGGTCGGCGCGGCCGCGGCGCTCGGCTGGCGCTGGCACGAGGGCCTGGCCGGCGCGCTCACCGCGTTCGGCCTGCTCCTGCTGCTGCGCTTCGCGCTGCTGTGGGTCGGCATCTTCCTCGGCCTGGTCGTGAAGGGACCCGAGTCGGTGATGATGGTCCAGATCCTGGTCTGGCCGGTGGGTTTCCTGTCCGGCGTCTTCGTCGATCCGGCGACGATGCCGTCCTGGCTGGGCGCGATCGCCCAGTGGAACCCGCTGTCGGCCACCGCCGCCGCCGCCCGTGACCTGTTCGGCAATCCCGGCCTGGTCCCTGACCACGCCCTCCCGCTCGCCGTGCTGTGGCCGCTCCTGCTCACCGCGATCTTCCTGCCCCTCTCCGTCCTCCGCCACCGCCGCCTCGGCTCCTGACGAAGGAAGGGCACCTTCTTATCGGTTTCCGATGTAGAAGGTGCCCTTCCCAACAGCTGTGCCGCAGGGAGCGGCGGTCAGGCCGGCGACGCGCTCATGCGTCGGCGAGGGCGGCGTCGAGGACCTGCTGGTACGTCGTCCGGGACGGCAGATGGGTCAGCAGGTGGCGCATGTTGCGGTCGGCATACCGCACGTCCTGCTCGCCGTGCGCGCTCAGGGCCACGTCGACCTGCCCGGCGACGTAATTCAGCAGGCCCGTCGCCGCGCCGCGGAACGTGTCGAGACTCAGCGGCGGCAGCGCACCGGACCGTGCGCGATATCCCGCCAGCAGGGCACGGGCGCCGGCGGCGTTGACACCGCCGTTCGGGTCGACCGCCCAGGAGGCCAGCGCCGCGGACAGCTCCCAGGCCGGTGGCAGCCCGGCCGCGTGCTCCCAGCCGGTGAGGATGAGGCACCCGCCGGAGCCGAGCCGAACGTTGCCGGGGCTGACGTTGTTGTGGCACTGGACCGGCTCCGGCACCGCCGCCCCCTGCCCGACCGTCTCCAACCCGGACAGCACGGGCACCGCCGCGACCAGCGCCGGAGCCCAGTCGAGGCCCTTCGCGGCGACGACGTCGGCGAGTTCCGCCCAGCTCCTGGTCCACAGCCGCACCGAACTCCACGGGCAGAGACCGCTCGCGGGGAAACGCAGGCCGTGGAGGACGGCGAGCGTGTCGCCGACCATCCGGGTGATCGGCGCGCTGACCGGCGCGGCCAGCGGCGGCCCGGAGTGCCGCCACTCGTAGACGCGCCACAGGCTGCCCTCGACCAGCTCGACCGCGGCGCCGGAGACGCTGCGGACCGGGGCGGGCAACGTCACGCCCGCCCGTGCCGCGGCCTCCTGGAACCGGGTGTTCTCCTCGCCGTCGGTCACCGGGAACACGTCGTCGACGGTGCGCGGAGCCCACCGGCCGCGAGCGGTCTCCAGTGCCCAGCGCCGGCCCATCTCGTCGGGTCGCGACACCGAGCGCATCGGGCCGGTCACCTCGCCGAGGCCGAACCGCGCCGCGAGCTGCCTGGCCAGCGCGGGATCGGCGACCTCGGCCTGCCCGCGCCGGTGGTCGACCTCGGCCTTGAGCTCGGCCCAGGTGCGGAACCCGTACTGCTCGGCCAGCGACGCCTGCGCGTCGGCCAGCGCCGCCCGCGGATTGCCGTCGCGCAGCCCGGTGAGCAGGTCTTTGGCCTGCCGGCGCAGGTGGTCGAGGTCGGGGTTGTCGGGCAGAGTCTTCATCGGAGCACCCTCCACGCCCGGACTCGCACAGGCGGATGAGAGCGTCGGCAAGCGTCGCCCAACCTGATGTCAGGCGGGGTGGCTTCGAGCCTTCCGGCGAGTCTCGGCGCGTACCCGAACGCGCTGGATCGAGGCTAGCCGAACCCACCGTGGCATTGTCAAGGCCCGCTCACGGGAGAGCGTCGACGACGTCCCGGGGCAGCCGGGGCCGGATGTCGTCCAGGATGGCCCGGTAGAACGCGCCCGTCGGGTCGGCGAGCTTGCGGTGAACGCCGTCGCGGACCGCGTACACCGTGTCGGGGGTGACGCGGAGCACGGGGTGGGGACCGCCGGTCGGCGTGACGACGAAACCGCGGAAGCCGAGCGGGGCGGCCGGCTCGGGCGCGTCCTGGAATTCGGCGGCCCGGCTGTCCAGGTCCTGGTGGATCCGCTCGGCAACGGGGGTGCTCAGCGCAGTTTCGGGGTTCTCCCGGCCGGAGAACAGATCCACCGACACCTGGTACGCGGTCGGCTCCGGTTCACCGAGCGCGGGTGAGCACGCGGTGGCGCCGGCCGCCAGAACCAGTGCGAGCAGGCCTGCGGTGATCGTCTTCGAACCCGGCATGGGCCCCCTCACCGGTCCGCTAGTGCCGACGCCGTCCAGTATGGGCGTTCGGCACCGCGAACGCAGGTCACGGTCTGGCGGTCGCGATGGTGACGTGCTCGCTGCCGGTCGACCCGGCCAGGCGCCGCCCGATCGACCCGGCGATCCGGCCGGCCTGCGTCTTCGCCAGCTCGGCGACGGGGCCCGCGTGGCGGTCGTCGACGGTCGCCCGCCACAGCAGCAGCCAGCGGTCGAAGTGGACCTGCTCCAGCCGCACCAGCCGGTTGAGGTCGAAGTGCACCTGCAGCGCGTTGCGGCGGTAGCTGCCCGTGCGCAGCAGCACCGTCTCCCAGAAGTCGGTCATGATCGGCAGGTGCGCGGGGAGGTCCATCCGGGCGACGTCGATGAAGATCGGGCCGAGCAGGTCGTCGGCGTACACCCGGGTGTAGAAGTCGGTCACGACGCCGGTGACGTCGGCTCGGTCGGTGATGTCGGTGCGCACGGGCTCCTCCTTTTTTACTATGGCCATCGTATATATTCGGACCGTGGCTGACGATATGACCTACGGCGCACTCGCGGTGGCCAGCCGCCGCCGGGTGCTGGAGGTGCTGCGCCGGGCCGGCACGCCGCTGGACGCCGTCGCGCTCGGTCAGGCCACCGGGCTGCACCCGAATACGGTCCGTTTCCACCTGAAAGTCCTGATCGAGGCCGGTTACGTGGTGCAGGCCAGCGCCCCGCGCGGCGGTCCCGGCCGCCCGCAGGCGGTGTACGCCGAGGTGGCGCCCGCCGCCGAGGCAGGCGGCTACGCGCTGCTGGCGGAGATGCTCGCCGGCCAGCTCGACGACCGCGACGGCTCCGCGCTGGCCCAGCGCGCCGGCCGCCGCTGGCTGCACCGCACGGCCCCCGCTGCCGCAGCCGTGCCGGCGTCGACGGGCCCGGAGCGCGCTGCGGCGGACCCGGTCGCCGCGCCGCCCGGTGCGGGCGCGACGGCCACGCTCGACGAAGCCGCGGTACGGGCCACTGCCCTGTTCGCCGAACTCGGCTTCGATCCCGTGCGCACGCCGCATGACGGGGCCGCCCGGATCGAGCTGCACGCCTGCCCGTTCCTCGACGTGGCCCGGCGGCACCCCGACGTGGTGTGCGGCGTGCACCTGGGGCTGCTGCGCGGCACCGTCGACGGGCTCGCGCCGCAGGCGTTCGACGCGGAGCTGTATCCGTTCGTGCGGCCGGGCGTGTGCGCCGCCGAGATCAGGCGCAGGGAGTCGCGGTGACCAGGGTCCGTGCCGTCGCACAGGTGGCGGTGCCGTTCGTGTGGTTCGGGATGGTCGCCGCCATCTCGCTGCTGGAAGCCCCGTTGAAGTTCCGCGCCCCCGGCGTCACCACCGCGCTCGGGCTGGGCATCGGCCGGCTGGTCTTCCGGGCGCTCAACATCGCAGAGTTCCTGCTGCTCGTCATGTTCACCGTCGCGCTGCTGGGGGTCGTGATCGGCCGGTGGCGCTGGGCCGTCACCGGTGGGCTGTGGGCGCTGCTGCTCACGCAGGCGCTGGTGCTGCGCCCGCTGCTCGACCAGCGCGCCCAGCTGATCGTCGACGGCGGCCACCCGCCGGAGTCGGCGCTGCACCTGGCCTACATCGCGCTGGAGGGGATCAAGCTGATCGCGCTGCCGGTGCTGGGCGTCGGAATGCTCCTGGGGATCATGCCGACGGCAGGCCGAAACGAGGTCGTCCGGGCGGCCAGGGCGGCACACTGAGCGCCGGACCGCGCGCCGGACGCCGCTGTCTGCCCTGCTTTATTCCGTTGGCCGCACCAGGTGAAGCGCCGATACTGTCGCGATGTTCTCCGATGCCGACGCCGCCGCCCTGTATGACCTGCTGAACCCATGGGACGGAACGAGGTTCGCCGGTGACGCGTTCTATGACGACCTGGTGCTGTCCGCGGACGCGGTGCTGGACGTCGGCTGCGGTACGGGCGGCATGCTGCACCGGGCCCGCGAGGCCGGTCATCGCGGCCGCCTGGTCGGGCTCGACCCGGATCTCGCGGCACTGGACCGGGCACGTCGCCGCACCGACATCGAGTGGGTGGCGGGGGTGGCCGCCGAGGCGCGCTGGGACCGTGAGTTCGCGCTGGCGACGATGGTCAGCCACGCGTTCCAGTTCCTCGTCGATGACGACGATCTGCTTGTATCACTGATCGCCATCCGAGCCGCGTTGCGCGAGAACGGCCGGTTCGCCTTCGAGACACGCCATCCGCAGGCGCGGGCCTGGGACGACTGGAACCCCTCGAACGCGGCCGAGGTCGTGGACGCGCACGGCCGCGCCCTGCGGGTCTGGCACCAGGCCGAGCAGGTCGGCGACGTGGTCAACCTCGTCGAGACGACCAGCGGGCTCGACGGCGAAGTGCTGCGGGTCGACCGTTCGCGCCTGCGCTTCCTCGGCGTGCCGGCGCTGGGGGCGTTCCTGGCCGAGGCCGGCTTCGTGATCGAGGCCCAGTACGGCGACTGGCAGCGCGGGCCGGTCACCCGCACGAGCGGTGAGATCGTCACGATCGCACGCCGCGGGTAGCGCCGTTGCGGCACGCCGTCCCGGGTGCGGCCCACCCGGGACGGCGTGTCCGGCCGGTCACGCCTCGCCGGCCGCCGGTGCCGTCTCGGCCTGCTCGACCTGCTGGATGAGCTGTTTGAGGTGGGTGATCTCGTCGCGCAGGGCGGTCTGCCCCGCGGGGGTGAGGGTGACCCAGGTGCGCGGGCGCTTGCCCTCGTAACCCTTCTCGATCTGGATCAGCTCGGCCTTCTCCAGCACGGTCAGGTGCTGTCCGAGGTTGCCGGCGGTCAGTTGCAGGGTGGCGCGCAGAAAGCCGAACTCCACCTGGCGGGCCTGGTGAGCGATGGTCAGGATGCCCAGCCGGACGCGCTGGTGGACCACGTCGTCGAGGCCGTTGGTCGGATGGTCGGTCATCACGCCTGAACCTCTGCGGTCGGGCGGCACAGGGCGAAGGCCGCCGCGCCCAGCAGCAGCACCGCTGCCGGGACGAGCAGGTGCGGCAGGAAGAACCACCGCGACGACGCGTGGATGACCTGGCTGCCCATGACCGCGCCGATCGCCAGGTAGACGAGGCTGAACGCCAGCAGCGCCCAGTGGCGTTCGACCCACGCGAGCACCAGCAACGCCAGCCCGATCACCGCTATGGGGCTCACCAGACCGTTGACCAGCCAGGCGACCGGCCCGGCCGGGACCTTGACAGTGTCGGAGAACGGGTCGGCGGGCAGGGGGAGGAGCGGATGAAACGTCAGCCAGCTCGACGCCGCCGCCATCAGCAGGGCCAGCACGACACCGACGATGACGTACGGGCGGATCGGGGTGCCCACACCGCGCTGCCGGGACTGCCTGACGTAGAAGCCTGCGATCGCCGCGTAGGCGAGCAGCAGCGCGACCGTCCAGTACCCGAGTTCCGTCGGGCTGGGCGCCGGGCAGACCGTGTGCTCCGCGTCCGAACGGCAGGCGTCGAACACGTCGAGGTAGGGGGCGTACCGGTAGACGGGGATCGCGATCAGGGTGATCACTGCGAAGACCAGCAGCGGGAACCAGGTGCCACGCTGGGCGACGCGTACCTGGCGCGTCAGGTCGCGCACGGTCGCCAGGAGCTCGTGAGGGTCACTCGCCTGGGAAGCGGACTCGTGTGTCATGCAGTTAGCTTTGCATCACAGACCTTTCTGCGCAAGAGAACGTTCTCAACGATCCGCTCGCACCCCCCGACAAGCAGAAGGAAGGGCACCTTCTTAACGGACGTCCGTTAAGAAGGTGCCCTTCCTTTGTTCTGGTCAGTCGGTGGCTGCGCCGGCGAACTGGGCCTCGTAGAGGCGCGCGTAGGCGCCGCCGGAGGCGATCAGCTTGTCGTGCGAGCCGTGCTCGACGATCGAGCCGTGCTCCATCACCAGGATGACGTCCGCGTTGCGGATGGTGGACAGCCGGTGCGCGATGACGAAGCTGGTCCGGCCGCTGCGCAGCGAGTTGAGCGCCCGCTGGATGAGCACCTCGGTGCGCGTGTCGACCGAGCTGGTCGCCTCGTCGAGGATGAGGATGCTCGGCTCGGCCAGGAACGCCCGCGCGATGGTGATCAGCTGCCGCTCGCCGGTGCTGAGGTTGGTGCCGTCCTCGTCCAGCACCGTCTCGTAGCCGTCGGGCAGGGTGCGCACGAAGCGGTCCACGTGCGCGGCCTTCGCCGCCTCGATGATCTGCTCCCGGGTGGGGGAGTCCGCGCCGTACGCGATGTTGTCGGCGATGGTGCCGCCGAACAGCCAGGTGTCCTGCAGCACCATGCCGGTCTTGGACCGCAGGTCCTCGCGGTCCATCGCGGCGATGTCGACGCCGTCCAGCGTGATCCGGCCGCCGGTCACCTCGTAGAAGCGCATCAGCAGGTTGACCAGCGTGGTCTTGCCCGCGCCGGTGGGGCCGACGATGGCCACCGTCTGCCCCGGCTCGACGACCAGCGACAGGTCCTCGATCAGCGGCTTGTCCTCGGTGTACCGGAACGCCACGTGCTCGAAGCTGACCTGGCCGCGCAGGTCCTGGACCCGGGCCGCGGGGACCGGCTCCGGGCTCTGCTCGGTCGCGTCCAGCAGCTCGAACACCCGCTCCGCCGACGCGACACCGGACTGCACCAGGTTGGACATCGCGGCGACCTGGCTCAGCGGCTGGCTGAACTGGCGGGAGTACTGGATGAACGCCTGCACGTCGCCCAGCGACAGCGAGCCGGACGCCACGCGCAGCGCGCCGACGACCGCGACCAGCACGTAGTTCAGGTTGCCGATGAAGAACATGGCCGGCTGGATCATGCCGGAGATGAACTGCGCCTTGAAGCCCGCGTTGTAGAGCGCCTCGTTGTGCTCCCGGAACCTGTCGGCCGCCTCCTGCTGCCGCCCGAACACCTTGACCAGCGAGTGGCCGGTGTACATCTCCTCGATGTGGGCGTTGAGCTTGCCGGTGACGGCCCACTGCGCGATGAACTGCGGCTGCGCCTTCTTGCCGATGCGCATCGTCACCCACACCGAGATCGGCACGGTGACCAGCGCGATCAGCGCCAGCAGGGGCGAGATCCAGAACATCATCGCGAGTACGCCGACGATGGTGAGCACCGAGTTCATCAGCTGGCTCAGCGACTGCTGCATCGTCTGCGCGACGTTGTCGATGTCGTTGGTGGCCCGGCTGAGCACCTCGCCGCGCTGCTGGCCGTCGAAGTAGCTCAGCGGCAGCCGGGACAGCTTCGTCTCGACCTGCTCGCGCAGCGCGTAGACGGCGCGCTGCACCACGGTGGTGATGATCCGGAACTGCATCAGGGAGAACAGCGACGCGGCGACGTACACGCCGAGCGCGACCATCAGCACCCGCCCGAGCGCGTCGAAGTCGACGCCCCGCCCGGGGACCAGGTCCATCGAGGCGAGCATGTCGGCCAGCGTGCCGTTGCCCTGGGCGCGGACCCCGTCGACGACCTGGGCCTTGGTCACGTCCGGTGACAGGTCGCCGCTGACGATGCCGGTGAACAGCACGTCGGTGGCGTGGCCGAGGATACGCGGGCCGATCACCGACAGGCTCACGCCGACGACGCCCAGCGCCACGGCCAGCCAGACGGCGGCGCGGTGCGGCGCCAGCAGCTTGAGCAGGCGGCGGCTGGACTGCTTGAAGTTGAGCGACTTGCCCTGCGGGGGGCCGGCCATCATCGCGCCGGGTCCGAAGCGAGGCCCTGAATCACGGCGTACGGGGGTCTGGGTCACGCCGTCACCTCGCTGCGCTCGGCTCCGTCGTGATGCACGCGGCTCATGATTCGCTCGCTACGCTCGCTCATGCCGCCTCCTCCTCGGTGAGCTGGGACAGCACGATCTCCCGGTAGGTCACGTTGCTGTTCATGAGTTCGCTGTGCGTGCCGGTGCCGACGACCTGCCCGTCGTCGAGGACGAGGATCCGGTCGGCGTCGCGGATCGTGTTGACCCGCTGGGCGACGATCACGACCGTCGCGTCGGCGGTCTCCTGGGACAGCTCCCGGCGCAGCGCCGCGTCGGTGGCGTAGTCCAGGGCCGAGAACGAGTCGTCGAACAGGTAGATCTCGGGCCGGCTGACCAGCGCGCGGGCGATGGCGAGGCGCTGGCGTTGGCCGCCGGAGACGTTGGTGCCGCCCTGCGCGATCGGCGCGTCCAGGCCTTCGGGCATCGCCTGCACGAAGTCCTTGGCCTGCGCCACCTCCAGGGCCCGCCACAGCTCCTCGTCGGTGGCGTCGGCCTTGCCGTAGCGCAGGTTCGACGCGACGGTGCCGGAGAACAGGTACGGCTTCTGCGGCACGAAGCCGATCGCCCGGGACAGTGCCTGCGGCTCGATGTCGCGCACGTCGACGTCGTCGACCAGCACCCGGCCGCCGGTGGCGTCGAACAGCCGCGGCACGAGGTGCAGCAGCGTCGACTTGCCGCTGCCCGTACTGCCGATGATCGCGGTGGTCTCGCCGGGCAGGGCGGTGAAGGCGATGCTGCGCAGCACCGGCTCCTCCGCGCCCGGGTAGCTGAACTCGACGTCGCGCAGCTCCAGGTGCCCGCGCAGGCCGGTCGGGGTGACCGGCGCGGTCGGCGGGACGACGCTGGAGTCGGTGCCGAGCACTTCCTCGATGCGCTCGGCGCAGACCTCGGCGCGCGGCAGCATGACGAACATGAAGGTCGCCATCATCACCGCCATCAGGATCTGCATCAGGTAGCTCAGGAACGCGGTCAGCGCGCCGATCTCCATGCCGCCGCTGTCGATGCGGTGCGCGCCGAACCACAGCACGGCCACCGTCGAGATGTTGATGACGAGCATGACGAACGGGAACATCGAGGCCATCAGCTTGCCGACGGCCAGCGCGACGTTGGTCAGCTCGGTGTTCGCCCCGGCGAAGCGCTCCTGCTCGTGCCGGTCGCGGACGAACGCGCGGATCACCCGGATGCCGGTGATCTGCTCGCGCATCACCCGGTTGACCTCGTCGATGTTGGTCTGCATGGCCCGGAACAGCGGCCGCATCCGGTACACGATGAAGCCGATGCCGAGGACCAGCGCCGGGATGACCGCCAGCAGCAGCCCGGACAGCTGCACGTCCAGCTGCAGCGCCAGCACGATGCCGCCGACCATCATGATCGGCGCGCTGACCATCATGGTGAAGGTCATCAGCGCCAGCATCTGGACCTGCTGCACGTCGTTGGTGGTCCGCGTGATGAGCGACGGCGCGCCGAAGTGGCCCACCTCGCGGGCCGAGAACGACTGCACCCGCTCGAAGATCGCGGCCCGGACGTCGCGGCCCAGCGCGCTGGCGACCTGCGCGCCGACGTAGACCGCGCCGATCGAGCAGATGATCTGCACCAGCGAGACGCCGATCATGGCGGCGCCGATGCGCATGATGTAGCCGGTGTCGCCCTTGACCACGCCCTGGTCGATGATGTCGGCGTTGAGGGTGGGCAGGTAGAGGTTGGCGATCGTCTGCACCAGTTGCAGGAGCACGACGAGGGATATCTGCCGCCCGTAGGGCCGCAGCTGGCGGCGTACGAGTGTGATCAGCATGCGGGCTCTTTCTTCGCCTCGGGGGAGAGCACGCCGTCCAGGACGACGTCGACGATCTGGTCTTCGGGGAGGATCTCGCTGCGGTTGTTGAAGAACACCATCGAGATGAGCAGGGACGCGACGGTGGTCGGCGGCAGCCGGAACCGGTCGGCATCATCGGAGATCAGCTCGGCGACCGCATCCGAGATTCCGGTCAGCGCCTCGCGGGGATCGAACACGGGCGTGGTGGTGACCACGGCCAGGCCGCTGCCGCGCAGCGACATCATCAGTGGGGCGTTGTCGCGGAAGCGGCGGGTCAGGATCCGCACCGCGGTCTTGAGCCGGAACCTGACGTCGGGGTCGCCCGCCACCGCTTTGATCGACTCGATGGTGGGAGCCGGGTCGAAGGCGTGGGCGAGCGTGGCCGAGATCAGAGCGGCCTTGTCGGGGAAGGCGCGGAAGATGGTCCCCTCCGCGACGCCCGCGCATTCGGCGATCCGCTTGCTGCTCACGTGCACGCCCTCGGCACGCAGCAGCGGCAGGGTCGCCGCGATGATCGCGGCGCGCCGGTCCTCGGGGGTCAACGGGGAAACCCGGCGCCTGGGGGAGGCGTCAGTCACGGCGGCGACTCTAAATGAGTGAGCACTCACTCCGCAAGCAAATATCCGCGCCGCGTGTCGCCGCCGCTCCGCGACCACGCTTTGCAATAGACGTTGGCCCATCTGATCGAGTTTCCAAGGATCGAACTCGATCAGATGGGCCAACGTCGATAAAAACGGGAACCGTGCCCCCCCGTCAGGAGGCGACGAAGATCAGGGAGGTTTGGTCGTTGAGGGCTTCGCCGACCGTGGGGTGGTCGCCCGCCGTGAACAGCTGGCACGCGCCTACCTCGCCCGGTGCCGCCTCGTCGTGCTCGCACAGCACCGCCCGACCGCCTTCGGCCAGGCGCAGCGAGCTGATCGCGTCGTTGCCGACCCCATCGAGGTCGGCGGCGGCGAACATACCCGGCCCGAACCCACCCGACTCCCCGGCCAGCCCGCCGTCGGCGTACGCGATGAGCACCTGGCCGGTTGACGGGCCCGCCGAGACGGCGAGCAGGGAGACGCCGTTGTCGAGTTCCGTGCCCGCCAGCTCGTGCACCCCGGCGCCGAACAGGGCGCACTCGCCGAGCGCGGCGGGTGCGGCCTGGTCGTCGGCGCAGGCCAGCACCCGTTGGCCGGCCGCCACGTGCAGGGAGCTGATCGCGTCGTTGCCGACCGGGGCCAGGTGACCGGCCGTGGCCTGGTGCACGCCGGGGCCGAACGACTGGACCGCCCCGGTCAGCGCGGGCCCGTCGGCCGCGGTCACGGCCGGGCCGCCGATGGCGATCAGGGAGACGGTCCCGTCCAGGCCGGTGCCGACCGACGGGTGCTCGCCGGGCCCGAAGACCCGGCACCGGCCGGGGTTGCCGCCGGCGCCGGCGGTGGCGGTGGCGCCGGCGGTGGTGCGGTCGCTGTCGCAGAGCACGGCCCGGTGGCCGTCGGCCACTACCAGGGAGCGGACCGCGTCGAGGCGGTCCAGGTCACCCGCGCTCGCCTCGTACCGGCCGGGGCCGAGGCGCAGCCTGCCGCCGGACAGCGCCGGTTCGCCGTAGACGGTGACGCCCTGGCCGGTCTCCTTCGCGCCCACGACGGCCAGCAGCGAGATGTGGTCGTCGAGGCCGCCGCCGATCCGGTCGTACCAGCCGGCGTCGAAGTACCGGCAGGAGCCCAGGCCGTCGACGGCGTCCGCGCTCGACGCCGCGGTGCGGTCGCAGGCCAGCACCCGGAAGCCCGCGCCCACCCGCAGCGAGGAGACGGCGTCGTCACCGACCGCGCCCAGGCCGCCGGAGCCGGCGTCGAACACACCCGCGCCGAACGTCTGCGAAGCCCCGCCGAGCTTCGGGTCGGCGTACGCGACCAGCGGATACACCGCGTCCGGGACCGTCGGTTCCGGCACCACGGGCACCGGAGCCGGCGCGCCCGCGGCGGCGGTCAACGGCAGCAGCGCGTACGCCGTGCCCGCGGCGGCCAGCAGCGACCTGCGAATCCACATCTCAAGCTCCCCGTGTCACCCCGATGTGCAGCACCACCGGTACCAACTGGCGGCGGGCCCGCTGGTGATGGACGTGCCACGATCGGGCGGTCAGCGGCGGCGGTTGCGCATGGTCAGCTCGGTGAGCCCGTCCCGGGTGGCGACGACGGTGAGCTTGTCGCGCTCGCGTACCCGCCGGGTCGGGCCTGGTTTCCACAGCGGCCGGGGCTCGCCGAACTCGGTCACCGCGACCACCCGCATCGAGCCCTCGCGGTTCACGTTCGCGGTGGTCGTGCCGGCCAGCGGCGAGCCGGTGGGCACGAACATCTCGGCGATGAGCAGCACCCGCCGGTCGACGGCGATGGTGCCGATCACCTCCCGGCCCATCAGCGCCTCCGCGAACGCGGGCACCGCCATGCTGGACACGCTGCGCGACAGCGGCAGGTCGAAGGTCGTGCGCACCCGGTCGGCGAGGTCGGGGTCGAACAGTCGCAGCACGACCCGCACCCGTTGTTGCAGCTTGCGGGCGTACAGGCCGGTCTGCAGGTTGGTCATGTCGGAGCGGTCCACCGCGAGCAGTGCCTTGCACCGCTCCACGCCCGCCTGGCGCAGTGTCGTCTCCCGGCTCGGATCGCCGATGAGCAGCGGGATGTCGAGTTCGCGGGCCAGCGGCACGCCACGGGCGTTCTCGTCCTGGGCGACGGCGACCATGGTGATGCCGCGGTCGTGCAGCAGTCGCATGACGCGGGTGCCGACGCCGCCCAGGCCGACCACCACGACGTGGCCGGAGCGCGGCTGGATCAGCCGCAGCTGCGCCACGGCCAGGCGCGCCCGCACCGTGCCCTCCACCACCAGTGCCGTGACCAGGGGGATGAACGCCAGTCCGGCGAGCCCGAGCAGCAGTTGCAGGGCCTGCTGCCGGGGCTGGTAACCGGCCTCCGGCTGGGGTCCGCCGAGCACCGTGGCCGCGGCCTCGTAGAACGCCTCCCACGGTTGCAGGTCCAGGCTGACGGCCAGGGCGGTGCCGGCCGCGACGATGATCGCCAGTACGGCGGTGACGGCGATGCGGGTCTTGCGGGAGAACAGCGCGCCCAGGAACGACAGCACCAGGCCGGCCCAGGACGGCCGCTTCGGTGTGAGCCGGCTCAGGCCGAGCGAGGTCTCCCACAGCGACGCCGGACCGCGGTCCTCGGCGAGGACCAGGTCGGCGGTGCGCTCGTCGGCGGGGAGCACCTGCGGCGCGTCGCCGTCGGAGGTGTCGGCGAGCCCGCACACCACGTCCTGGGGCAGCACGTCGGCGCGCGGGGCGACGACGAGGGTGCGCCGCGCGACCTGCACCGGCGTCGCCGCGACCTCGCCGAGTGCGGTGGCGACCAGCTCCGGGCCGGCGATCTCCGCATCGGACAGCACCCGCGCGTTGCCGAGCAGCGACTCGATGTCCTGGCCCAGCGCGGTGTGGTACATCCGCAGCACCAGCCGCAGCCGGGGGGCGACGTCGCGGGCGAGCAGGGCCAGCGAGAGGTTGCCGACGTCGTCCTGCACGGTGAGCGCCAGCCCGGCCGCGGTGCCGACGTCGACCCCGCGCAGCGCCTGCTCGTCGATGCGCTCGGCCACCACCAGCGCCACCTCGGCCAGCGCGGTGAAGTCGCGCGCGGTGGCCTGTTCCGCCTCGGTCATCAGCACCACCACCTCGGCGCGGTAGCGCTCCGAGAGCTGTTGTGCCAGGCGGAAGGTCAGGTCGTCCGATCCATTGAGGACGAAGTGGTTCGTGCGGGCAGCGGGCATGCCGGAATGGTCGGCCCATCGCATCGACGACGGGTGACGTCCAGGTGGCCTCGAGGTGAACTGAGTCGGCTCAGCCGCGGCGCAACGTCATGAGCATCGCCGGGTACGGCCCGGCGGCGATCTCGGCCGTGGCGTGCTCGGCGGGGATCACGTTGTCCATCCGCAGCTGCAGGGTGGCGCCCGTGGCGTCGATGATGATCCGCCACAGCCACCCGCCGCCGTAGTCGGCCTCCAGCTCGACCAGGTTGCCGTCGCGCAGGGTGCCCGGCATGATCCGGGCCGCGGGCTGCTGGTGCCACGAGTCGCTCCACAGCCCGGTCACGGCGCCGGGCTCCTCGCCCGCGCCGAGGGCGAGCAGGCCCTGCTGCGGGCCGTCGGTCGGGTGCGCCCAGGTGTAGGCGACGGTGGTCATGTGGCCACCCGCCGCGGTGGCCAGCGCCAGCGTGGCCGGCGACTCGGCGAACTGGTCCTGGGGCATCAGCCGGAAGCCGTTGGCCCCGGTCCAGGCACCTGCCGCGCCCGAGAGAATCGTCATTCGCGGATGCTAGCCGGTCGGTGCGCCATCGGCCGGTGACGCGCCTGCGGCGTCGTGTGAGCGGGGTGTGAGGACTTCCGCTCACGTCCACGTCGCAGCCGCTCGGGTGGACTGTGCGCCGTGACCGACCTGACAAGCGAGGCAAGCGCATGATCCTGCTGTCCGACCGCCGGATCTCCGCCATCGCCCTCGGCGACACCGGTGAACCCATGATCGACCTGCGCGAGGTGCCGGAGCTGCGGATCGACTCCCGGCTCGCCGACCCCGCCGGGGCGTACGCCCACCTGCGCGAGGGTGTCGCCCACCGGCTGCTCGACGCGCAGCGGGTGCTGCCGGACGGGCTGCGGCTGCTGATCGTCGAGGCGTACCGGCCGCTGCGCCTGCAGACGACGTACTTCGAGGACTACAAGGCCGAGCTGCGGGCCGCCCACCCGGGCTGGGACGACGACCGGCTGCACACCGAGGCGAGCAAGTACGTCTCGCCGCCCGACGTCGCGCCGCACAGCACCGGCGGCACGGTGGACCTGACCCTGTGCACCGAGCAGGGCCTGGAGCTGGACATGGGCACCGAGGTCAACGCTAGCCCGCTGGCCAGCGCCGACGCCTGCTTCACCGGCTCGCCGCACATCTCGGCGACCGCCCGCGAGCACCGGGACCTGCTGTCGATCGTGCTGTCGGGGGTGGGCCTGGTCAACTACCCCACCGAGTGGTGGCACTGGTCCTACGGCGACCGCTACTGGGCCCTGCAGACGCGTTCGGCGCAGACGCGGTACGGCCCGGTCGCTTCGGTCTGACCGGAACAAGCGGAGCGGGTCCGCGGTTGATCCAGCCGAAGACACCCGAGATCGCTGAGGAGTACCTCTATGACCAGCTCCGCCGACACCGTCATCGCCGCGTTGCGGTCCGGCCACGACTCGCTCGCCGCACACGTGCGCGGCTTGCGCGATCCCGACCTGACCGGCGCGTCGGGCGCGTCCGAGTGGGACGTGTCCCAGGTGCTCAGCCACCTGGGCAGCGGCGCCGAGATCCACCTCGCGACGGTCGAGGCGGCGCTGGAGGGCCGGCCCAACCCCGGGTTCGAGTTCAACAAGGGCGTATGGGCGCGCTGGGACGCGATGGAGCCCGCCGACCGGGCCGCGGGCTTCCTCGCCGCCAACGACGCGCTGCTGGCGAAGTACGCCTCGCTCGACGCCGCGACCCTCGCCGACCTGCGGATCGACCTGGGCTTCCTGCCCGCGCCGGTCGACGTCGCCACGGCCGCGAGCCTGCGGCTGAGCGAGTACACCTTCCACTCCTGGGACGTGCGGGTCGGCGGCGACCCGCAGGCCGTGCTCGCGGACGAGGCGGTGCCGCTGCTGACGGGCACGCTCGGCGGCATGTTCGGCTGGCTGGCCAAGTCGGACGCCCTCGACGGCCGGGCACTGACCCTGCGCGTCGAGACCACCGGCCCCGACGCCGTGCACGGGCTGCGGCTGGCGGACAAGGTGGAGCTGATCGACGCGCCGGCCGACGCCGACGGGGTGCTGCGGTTGCCCGCCGAGGCCTGGCTGCGCCTGATCGTCGGCCGGTTGTCGCCGCAGCACACCCCGGCCGCCGTCGAGACCGCGGGCGCGGCCGACCTGGCGCTGCTCCGGCAGGTGTTCCGCGGTTTCTGACCGGGCCCGCGCAGGCCGTCCCGCCCGGTCACCGCACGGGCGGGGCGGCCTGCCGGCATGAGCCGGTTTCGGCGCTTTCGCCGCGTCCGAGCTGTGACACTACGGTGGTGACCGGCGTAGACGATCGTGCGGGGCTGCTCGAAGGAGTCGACCTGCGCGCGCTGGTGCAGCGCTACGAACCGGTGCTGTGCTTCACCGCGGGGGAGATGTTCTTCCCCATGCCCGTCGACACCTACCTGGCCGGGGCGGCCCTGTGGGCCTCGCACCACACCACGCGCGGCGCCCCGACGCTGCTGGTCGACCACGGTGAGCTGGACCCCGCACGGCTGGCCGACACGGCCCGCGCCCATCCCGAGGCCGCGCTGTTCCTGCGCTACGCCCCGCGCGGCCTGCATCGCCGTGAGCTGCGGGAATGGCGGCGCAGGCCGGACCGGCCGAAGTTCACCGGGGTGTCCCGGCTGGCCGCGGTCGGGCTGCTCGGCCGGTTCATCGACTCGCTGCTGCGGCTGTCGCTGACGCTGCGCGGGCGGGTGCCCGGCGGGCTCACGGCCGCGGTGCAGCGCCAGTACGCCGCCGCCGGTCCGCAGACCGACACCTACCACGCCCACGTCAGCTCGGACGGCGGCTACGTCGTCATCCAGTTCTGGTTCCTGTACGCGATGAACGACTGGCGGTCGAGCTTCAGCGGCGTCAACGACCACGAGTCCGACTGGGAACAGCTCACCCTCTACCTGGTGCCGTCGCCCGACGGACCGGACGGGTTCGAGCTCGCCTGGGTGGCGCTGTCCTCCCACGACGAGGTCGGCGACGAGCTGCGCCGACGGCCCGATGACCCCGACCTGACCTGGGTCGACGGCACGCACCTGGTGGCCAACGCGGGCGCGGGCTCGCACTCGGGGGCGTACCTGCCCGGCGACTACCTGGTGCGGGTGCAGCCGCCGTCGCTGGAGGGCGTGCTCAACACGGTGGTCCGGATCCGGGCGCTGCTGTTCCCATGGACCCGCGGCGAGGCCGCCGAGGGCCTGGGCATCCCGTACGTCGACTACCGCCGCGGTGACGGGGCGCGGATCGGCCCGGGCACCTCCCGGCCGTGGACCCCGATCCTGATCGACTCCAGCACCCCGTGGGTGCGTGACTACCGGGGGCTGTGGGGCTTGGACACGGCCGACCCGTTCGGCGGCGAGCGCGCGCCCGCCGGTCCCCGCTACGAGCGCAGCGGCGCGATCCGGGCCTCGTGGGGCGACCCGGTCGGCTGGGCGGGCCTGGACAAGGTGCCACCGACACCCGCGCGGGCGCTGCGGGCCGGGGCGGACCGGGCACGCGAACTGGCGGACACGATCGCCGAGCTCGACGGCCGGATCGCCGACGGGCAGGACGAGCTGCGGCGTATGTCGGCCGGGCTGGAGGTGCTGCCGCCGACGGTGACCGCGAGCCGTCGCGGCGGGGACGGCGCGGCCGCCGCGCTGCTCGCCCAGGAGCAGGCCGTGGCGCAGTTGCGGGCCCGCCGCCGCGCGGCGGTGAACGAACGCGATCAGCTCCAGGCGGTGGGCGGCGTGCCGCCGCTGCCGCCGCCGCACGCGCACCTGCGCAACCGGGTCGTGCCCGACGTCGCCGCCCCTGCCGGCGCGCTGTTGCGGTTCTGGTCCGGGGCGTCGCTGTCGGTGCTGCTGCTCCTGCTCGGCTTCGCGCTGCTGCTGGAGCAGGGTTCGCTGCTGCTCGCATGCACGCTCGCGGTGCTGGCGGTGATGGGCGTCGAGGCGATACTGCGCCGTCGCCTGCTGCTGTTCCTGCTGAGCCTGGTCATCCTCGTCGGCGTCGGCTGGCTGACCTGGCTGCTGCTCACCAACCTGCGGATCGCGTTCGGCGTGCTGGCCGTGGCCGCGGCCGTCGCGATCGGCGTGGCGAACCTGCGCAACCTGTTCGGCCGCCGCTGACCGGTGTCGCCGCCGCCCGGCGCGACAGCCGGCAGGGACCGCAGACGCCTGCTACCGATGGGCTTCGAGCACCGGCCGGGCGAGGTCGTCGGAGCCGATCCCAGCAGCGATGCGCCGGATGTCGTCGAAGATCCGTTCGTGGGCGGCCGCCGCGTCGGCAGAGGTGAGGTCCATGTTCTGGATGAACCCGTGGACGAGGCCGGGCTCCACCCGGTGCCGGACGCGCACCCCGGCCGCGGCCAGCCGCCGGGCGTACTCGTCACCCTCGTCCCGCAGGGCGTCGTGCTCGGCCGTGACGACGACAGCCTCCGGCAGTCCACGCAGGTCCTCGGCGAACAGCGGGCTGGCCGCCACCCGCTGCGCCGGATCGGGCGTCCACTGCTGCACCGCCCAGCTCAGGAAGTCGGCGTCCAGGCCGAAGCCGGTGCCCTTCTCGGCGACGCTGGGCAGGCTCAGGGTCAGATCGGTGTTCGGGCACAGCAGGACCTGCGCGCGCGGCAACGGCTGCCCGGCGTCCCGCAGCCGGCGGCAGGCCATGGTGGCCACGTATCCGCCCGCGCTGTCCCCGGCGACGAGGTGCGGCCGGACCCACTCCAGCACGCTCGTGACGTCGTCGATCGCCGCCGGGTACGGGTGTTCGGGTGCCCGGCGGTAGTCGACGGCCAGCACCTCGACGTCGCAGGCGGCGGCGATGCGGCGGCAGGTCCGGTCGTGGGTGTCGAGGTCGCCGATCACCCAGCCGCCGCCGTGCACGTAGACGAGCAGCGGCCGGTCGGCGTCGACGGGCCGGTAGTGGCGCAGGGCCAGCCCACCGGGGCCGGCGAGGTCGCGCACCCGGGCCAGCGGCGGGCCTGCGGGCCGGGTGGAGGCCCGCAGGCGGATCTGGTCGCGCAGTTCGGTGAGGTCGGGGACGGCCATGGCAGATGATCTTAGGCGCGCCGCGCGCTGTCCCACGCCGGGCTGGTCCGGAAGTAGGTGTCGTAGAGCTCCTGCACCTCCAGCAGGCTCTCGGGCGGCACCTTGCCGTAGACGATGCGCTCCAGGTGGCGGAAGTACTCGAAGCGCTCGACGCCGGGCGTGATGACGATGAGGATGTCGGCGTCCTCACCGGACGCGGCGGCGAACGCGTGGTTCAGGCCGGGCGGCACGACGACCAGGTCGCCGCGTTCGGCGGTCACCACCTGGTCGCCGGAGAGCAGTTGCGCGACGCCGTCGAGCACGTAGAAGAGTTCGGCCGAGTTGCCATGGTGGTGCGGTCTCGCGCCGTCGGCGCCGTCGAGCAGGGTCACGCGCTGGGTCGACAGGGCGCCGCCGGTGGCGCTGCTGTCGGCCAGCAGCCGGATGGTCGTCGGGGCGCGCCCGATCACCTCGGCTTCGGCCGAGCGGACGACGACCGGGTCGGTGAACTGCGGGATGAACAGGGACATGGCGTACTCCTTGGGCGTGGGACGGGATCAGACGGCGAACAGCAGAGCGGCGCTGGCCAGGACGATGACGGCGGTGGCGAAGTGGATGCCGAACGCGGCCGCCCTGGTGCCGCCGTTGCGCAGCACGATCAGCGTGTCGGCCAGCGGGACGAGGGCGACGGCGAGCATGAACCAGGCCTCGGCGCGAACGCCGACGAAGGCGATGAGGGCCAGCCCGATGATCCCGTAGGTGAGGTCGCGTACGCCCTTGACGGTCAGGTAGGCGCGGTCTCCGTCGGGTTTGGCCGGCACGCCGTATCCGGCTGCCGCCGGACGCGGGGCGAGCAGGAAGCGCACGCCGATAAAGGCGACGAAGAGATCGAGCACGACGGCGAGGCCGATGGCGAGGGGGGTGAGCACGACGGTTCCTCCAGAATCTAGCGGCGCTAGGAATACGAGCGACACTAACATAGCTTTGACAGTGATGCTAGCGGCGCTAGAATCAGGCCATGCCTCCGACGAAGCGCCGCGAGCGCGAACTGGCCGAACGCGAACGGCTCATCGTCACCGCCGCCCGTGACCTCGCCGAAGCACAGGGCTGGGACGCCGTCACCACCCGCCGGCTCGCCGAACTGATCGAGTACAGCCAGCCCGTGCTCTACAGCCACTTCAAGGGCAAGGACGCCATCATGGCGGCGGTCGCCGTCGAGGGCTTCGCCGAAGTGGCCGGCATCCTGCGCGCGGTCCGCACCGAAGCCGCCGACGCGAGCGCGGCGCTCGCCGCGGTGGCGCACGCGTACGCGGACTTCGCCGACCGGCGTCCCGCCACCTACGACGCGATGTTCACCCTGGCCGTCGGGCTGCCCTTCGCCACCCCGGCCGCCCCGCCGGCGCTGCGCGCGGCGTTCGGCGAACTGCGCGAGGCGGTGCGCCCGCTCATCGGAGACGACGACCTCGACGTGCGCACGGAGGTGTTCTGGGCAAGTCTGCACGGGCTCACGACGCTCATGCGCGGTGGCCGGCTGCGCCGCGACGGGCACGAGCAGCGGCTCGCGCTGCTGCTTGAGGGCTTCGGCGGCTGAATCCGTGACCGGCACCGGGCGGCGGCCCCGAGTCCTCCGGCGATGATTTCGCCAACGGCGGGTTCAGACCCTGACTTGGATCAGCCCGTGCGTGCCGTCCAGGCGCCAGCCGACACCGGCGGCGTCCAGCGCCGCGACGTCCGGTGCGCCGACCAGGACCTCGGACTTGAGCGTGCGCAGCGCCGCGACCGCCCCGGGAAAGTACGCGGTCACCGCGTCGAACGGGGTGTGCGCGGGCCAGTGACGGTCCCCGACCAGCCGCCGATAGTTCAGGTCGCCCTTCACGATCGTCAGCTTCGCCGCCCGGAACCGTGCCGCGAGGTCGCCGGGCAGATCGTGATAGCTCAGCGGCTCGCAGTAGAACGGATCGGTCACCACCTCCAGCGACCCGTCGTCCAGGGCTGTCCACAGCCGTTCGCGCAGCGCCGGCTCCGCGTCGGCCAGGCGTCGCAGGCAGGACAGCAGGTCGTGGAGCATGGCGTCGGAGACGAAGTAGGGCTGCGGCTTGAGGTGCAGCTCGACCCGGTCGGCCAGGCGGTTGCGCAGCAGCACGTCGACCAGCACCAGGTCGGGGATGAGTTCCCGCCCGGCGTTGTCGGCGACCAGGCACACCGTGCCGCCGGTGCCGGGCGCGAGCAGGCGCCGCAGCACTGCGCTGTCGTCGGCGACCAGGTCGGAGGCCTGCTTGCGGTGCTCGGCCTCCGGGTCGGACACCCGGGTGGCGAGGTCGGCCCGGTTGCCCCACAGCGCGGCGTCCACGGCCGCGGTCAGCTGCTCCTCGGCGGGCCGGGTGGTCAGGCCGGCCAGGGCGGCGAGGTCGGCGTCGAGCGCGGGATCGGCCAGCTCCGCCGACTTCTGCGGAGTGAACGGGTCCAGCCCGCGCCACGGACCTGGCCGGAAGTACTCCACGGCTTCCAGCAGCCGCCGGTAGAAGTAGTTCTCCGCCCACAGGAACGGCACGTCGTACCAGCTCATGCCCAGGTACGGCGCGCTCCAGCGGGCCCAGTCGGCGGCGTCGTGCGCGTCGGCGGGCAGCGGCTCCACGACGCCGGCGACGGCGTCCTGCGCCAATCGCGCCAGGGCCTGGCGGATGCGCGGAGGGTAGGGGAACGCCCCGGACACCTGCGCGATGATCGCCGGATGCCGGTCGTGCAGCACCCGCCAGGTGAACGAGCCGGGGACGTCGCTCAGGATCGGCGGGGCGTCGGGCAGCGCCCGCGCGTGGTCAGCCTCGGACACTCGTCGCCCCCCGCGTCACCCGTCAACCGATCACGGCCAGTCTAGGCGGACGGCTCGGGCCGAGGGCGGCGCAGGCGCTGTGGACCGTCCTGCCGAAACGCGTTGACCGTGCGGGACCGATGCGGTTCGCTGCCCTCATGTCTGGTCTTCACGTCCGTCCGGTGCGGAGTGAGGACGAGCTGACGGACTGGCGGCACGTCCACAACGTGGTCATCCCGGGTGATCCGCTCAGCGTGGACGAGGTGCGCGACCATGCGCCTGGCCTGACGGCCGCCCACCCGGGGCCGCTCAGGCCGGCTGCGCCGCGGCGGGCGGGGACGGCGTGGCCGGGCGGGCCAGCACCAGGATGATCGAGACGATGTCGAGGATCACCACGGCCGCCGCGATCACGAACACCCACGCCGGCAACAGCCCCTGCCCTTGCACCAGGAAGATGAGCGAGGTCATCAGCAGGGCGACGATGCGGGCCGCGGCGACGATGCGGGCCGCGACCCGGCTGCCCCTGACCCAGGCGAGGCCGACCCCGGCAATCGTCGCCAGCCCGAGCCCGACGGCGACGCCGAAACCACCGAGAACCAGCAGCTCCACGGGCTGGATGGAGTACTCCGGAACGAAGATCAGGGTCGCGACGGCGGCCGGTGACGGACCGGTGAGGTCGGCGGCGCCCAGCACCCCGGCGATCACGAGACCCACCTTGTTCCTGGCGGTGAGCTGCGGACGAGCGGTGGTGTTCATGGTCGGGCTCCTTTCCGGTGATGCGGGGCGGAACGCGGTCGGAGGCGGTGCGCCGCGCCATCGGACCCGGCGATGGGAAGAGTGTGCACTCCAGCTGGTCGGCGGGCCCAGGGCGCGGTTCCCGGTCGGACCGGGACATCTGCCCGGTTTCCCGGATGTCAGGCCGATGCGCGGACCGCGCGCAGCGGCCATGCTCGGGGCGTGACGACCGCACCCATCCGCGTGCTCATCGCCGACGACCACTTCGTGGTGCGGCGTGGCGTCGGCGCGATGCTGGCCTCGCTGGACGACGCCTTCGTCGTGGTGGCGGAGGCGACGACCGGCGTGGAGGCGGTGCGCCAGGCGCAACTGACCACGCCCGACGTCGTCATCATGGACATCAACATGCCGGTCCTGAACGGTATCGAGTCGACCCGGCAGCTGGGCAGGGTCGTGCCCGCCGCCGCGGTCCTCGTCCTGACGATGTTCGACGACGACGAGACCGTGCTGTCGGCGATGCGGGCCGGGGCGCGCGGCTACCTGCTCAAGGGCGCGCTCCAGGACGAGATGGTCGCCGCGATCCGGTCGGTGGCGGCCGGTCAGGTGGTCATCGGACCCGGTGTCGCCGGGCGGCTGCTCAGCCAGCTCACCGCCGCCCAGCCCGCGGATGCGCCATTCCCGCAGCTGACCTCCCGCGAACGGGAGGTGCTGACGGGCATCGCCCAGGGCAGGGGCAACGGGGCGATCGCGGCCGGTCTCGGCCTGGCCCCTAAGACGGTCGGCAACCATGTGTCTGCGATCTTCGCCAAGTTGCGGGTGGCCAGCCGGGCCGAGGCCATCGTCCGGGCGCGCGAGAGCGGACTCGGCGGGCGTACGGCGGAAGGGTCCTGACCGGTGGCCCGCCTGCAGCGATCCGCCCGGATCGGCGTGCTGGTCACCGCGGTGGCGGGTGGCTTCGGTGCGGCCGCGGTGTGGCCGGCGGCCGGGCCGGTGGAGCCGCTGTGGGCCCTGGTCTGGCAGTTGACCGTCGGCCTGGGCTGCGCCGTGGTCGGCCACGTCGTGCTGGCCGTCGAGCGCAGGCGGGCGACGGGCCAGTTGCTCATCCTGGCGGCGCTCACCCTGTTCGCGGTTCCGGTGACGATCGTCGCGGGCCATCCCGGTCCGGCGCGCGGGCTCTGGGTCAGCGCCGTGCTCGTCACCATCCCGCTGGCACTGCTGTGTGCCGTCCGACCACGCCGGACGGCGGGCCTCGGGTGGATCGACACGTCGCTCGCCGCCGCCGGGCTCGGCGCGGCCGCGGCCGTCGTGGCCGGACTTCCACTGCCCGCCATCCTGCTGGGCGTGGTCGGCGTCGGGATGGTGCCGGTGGCGACGGCCCTGCGGTTCGAGCGGACCGCGGGCGACGAGCGGCGGCGGGTCCTGTGGGTGATCCTCGGGTTCCTGCTGCCGGTGCCGTCGGTCCTGGTCCCGGTCCTCTCGGCTGGTAGGACCGGGGGCCCGGTCGTGCTGCTCGCCGTCGCCGCGGCGGTGCTGTCGCTGTCGCTGCCGTTCGCCGCCGGGGTCGCGCTGCTCGCCCCGCGCATCGTGGACGTACGGGCCGTGATGGCCGGGCTCACCGTCGCCGTGCTCATGTTCGCGCTGGCCGCCGCCGCGTTCATCGGGGTCGAGGCGGCCGTGGTCACCGTCACCGGCGATCCTCCGGCCGGCGGCGTCCGGGTGCTGATCGCGGTCGGTGTCGCGGTGAGCTTCCACCCGGTGATGCGCTGGGTGCGGACCAGTGTGCACGAGATGCTCTTCGGCGGGCGCGCCGATCCGGTCCGTACCCTGACGCTGCTCGGCGGCCGGCTGGCGGCCGGCTCCCCACCGCCCGACTGGCTCGACACGCTCCGGGTGGCGCTGGGCGCGCCGGGGGTGTCCTTACGCGACGGCGAGCAGGTCATCGCGACCTCCGGAGATCTCGGTGGCTCGCCCACGGCACACACCGATCTGCGGGCCGGCGCGGTGCACGTCGGCGAGCTCGTGGTGGCGCTGGCGACCGACGATCCTCGGCTGGCCCGGGCCACCGAAGCCGTGCTCGGCCTGGTGAGCGTGCCCCTGGCGCAGGCGCTGCACGCCGCCCGGCTGACCGAGGACCTGCGGGTGTCACGGGGCCGGGCGGTCACCGCGCTGGAGGAGGAGCGCCGCCGGGTGCGCCGTGATCTGCACGACGGGCTGGGGCCGGCGCTGACCGGGATCGCCTACAGCGCCGACGCGGTCGCCAACCTGCTGCACAGCAGTCCCGGGGAGGCGCTGGAGATCCTGAATTCGCTGCGGGGCGAGGCACGCGATGCCATCACCGAGATCCGGAGGATCGTCTACGGCCTGCGACCCCGTGCGCTGGACGAGCTGGGCCTGGTCGGAGCGGTGCAGCAACAGATCTCGCGGCTGCGGACCGCCGACGGCCGCTGCCTCACCGTGGCCTTCGCCGCGGCCGACGACGTGTCGCGGCTCCCTGCCGCCGTCGAGGTCGCGGCGTACCGGGTGGCCGTCGAAGCCCTCACCAACGTGGCCCGGCACTCGGGCGTCGCCGAGGCGTCGGTCGATTTCACCCTCGTCGACGGTCCCGTCCTACGCGTGACCGTCGAGGACCGTGGCCGCGCGGTCCCGGACTGGATCCCCGGTGTCGGCATCGCCTCGATGCGGGAGCGGGTGGAGCAGGTCGGGGGCACGTTCCTGGCGCGCCTCGGCGCGGACGGGGCGACGGTCATCGCGGAGATTCCCGTGGCCCCGTGACATTGCTGCGGCGTGGCTGCCGGTCCGGCCGCCGGCCCCGCCTCAGTCGATCTTGGCTGCGGTGATCGCGTTGCCGCCGCCGAGCTTGCTGCCGCTGACGGTGAACGTCCAGCTTCCCGAGCCCACCGGCAGGCCGTTCACCTGTACGGTCCAGGTGCTCCCGCTCTGGGTGGCGTTGGTCTGGCTGCCGGTCGGCGGGGTCCTGCCGGTGAACATGTTCGCGATCGACGAGCTGGCGTAGCGGGTCATCCGCTGCTTGTTGCCGTCGCCCCAGGCGGCCATGAAGAAGCCGACGTAACCGGCGGCGTCCGTCGGATATTGAGTGCGGTTGAGGAACACGTCGACGGTCGCCGTCGGGTGGCCCAGCTGGGTGTCCTCCATGGTCAGCCGGGCGTCGTCGCCGTGCGCGTTGCGGTAGTTGCAGGCGGTGCGCCCGCTGCCCGCGGACTCGCAGTTGAGGTTGCTCCACTGGCTGTTGGGCTTGCCGTGGCCCATGAACTGCGCCACCGCCGCCTGCACGGCGTACTGGTCGAGTTTGGACTTGCTGCCGGACGCCCAGGCGGCCAGTGCGGCCAGGCCGTAGTCCTTGGCCGACTTCGGGAACGTCGGCGGCTGGTTGCCGCTGCCGCTGCCACCGGTCGACGACGGCTGCGGCGTCGCGGCGGCCGAGCCGGACGGCAGGGCGCTCGCGCTCGCCCCGGGGCTCTCCGTGATCACGGTGTTGGCGCTGGCACTGGCCTGCGGTTCGTCCTTCTTGCCGCAGGCGGCTGTGCCCAGCAGGGCCAGGGCGAGCACGCCGGCGACGGCGGTGCGGTGCGGGCGAGCGAGGTTATGGGTACGCGCGACGTCCTTGCCGGGGGCGGCGTGGCGCAGCGGAGAGGCGGTCATGGCCGACACGCTAAGTTGATCGACCGGCGTTGCCTAGGACCCGTCGCAAATCCGACCTCGCCCTCCGCTCACCTCCGGCATCCGGGGACCACCGGTCGCCGCCCGCGGTGGCCGGGCAGAATGGCCGGGTGGAAGAACGGCTCTTGGGGCGGGTGACCCGGGCCGCCGGGGTGCCGGACCTCGTGTCCGTGCTGGCCGAGCGGCTGACACCGACCGACCTGCAGTCCCTGATGCTCGCGGTGTACGCCGCGCGCGCCGGCCGGGTGGCGCCCGCCGAACTGCTGGCCTCCTACGAGCGCAACCGCTTCGCCGGTCCGTCGCCCGCGGACCCGCGTGTCCTGGCCGTTTTCGACGCCGCCGCGTTCGCGCTGCTCGGCGAGCTGGGTTACGCCGGGGTCGAACTGTCGCCGCTGAGCCCGCTCGGCACCGTCGGCGCGGTGACCGGCGTCAGCCAGCACAAGGTGCTCACCACCAGCCGCAACAGCGAGGTGCTCGCCGACTCCACCAACGTCCTCGCGCTGGAGTCCGCGGCGCGTCGCCGGGACCTGCTGCGCCGCGACCCGCGCAGCCGGGACCGGGTCCGGCTGTGCGCCTCGCACCGGCTGGTGCGCGGCCAGTTCTTCGACCGGCCCGGGACGCTGCCGCACTTCCGGCTGCTCGCGCTGACGACCGCGGGCCGTGATGAGGGCTCCTTCCGCTTCGAGACCGCGGCGCTGACCGAGCAGCTGGACGCGCACCTGCGGCTGCTGGCCGAGGGACGGCGGGAGGGTCTGCTGATCGACCGCGTCCGGGTCTCGGTCACCGACCTGAGCCAGGGCGTACGCCGAGATGCGCTGACCTCGGTCCTGGACGTGCTCGCCGCACGGCACCCGGAGGTGGCCTTCGGCTTCGACGACGAGCGGGAGCAGGGCCGCGGCTACTACCGCGACGCCTGCTTCTTCGTCCATGCGACGACGGCCGGCGGCGACGAGCTGCTGATCACCGACGGCGGGTTCACGGACTGGACCGCTCAGCTGCTGAGCAACGCCAAGGAGCGCCTGCTGATCAGCGGCGCGGGCACCGAACGGCTGTGCATCCGCTTCGCCGCACCCGGCTGACCGGTCAGGCGTACGCCTTCGCCTGGAGGGCGAACAGGTCGTGGTAGAGGCCGCCGCGGGCCATCAGCTCATCGTGGCTGCCCAGCTCGGCGACGGTGCCGTCGCGCAGCACCACGATCAGGTCGGCCGCGCGCACCGTGGAGAAGCGGTGCGAGACGAACAGGGTGATCGCCCCGGTGCCCCGCGCGGCGCGCCGGGCCGCCGTCGCGAACCGGGTGAACAGCGCGTTCTCGGCGTGCGCGTCGAGCGCGGCGGCGGGCTCGTCCAGGGCCAGCAGCAGTGGGCGGGGCCGCAGCAGCGACCGGGCGAGGCCGAGGGACTGCCACTGGCCGCCGGACAGTTCGGTGCCGTCGGTATATCCCCGGCCGAGCATCCCGTCCAGGCCACCGGCCTGGTCGACGGCCCGCCCGGCGCGGGCCCGGTGGATCGCGGCCTGCAGCGCCGCGTCGTCGTCATGGTGGGTGAGCTCGCCTACGCCGACGTTGTCGCGGACGGTCCAGTGCAGCCGGGCGAAGTCCTGGAACAGCATGGCGATCCGGCGGTGCCACGACTGCGCCGGGATCCGGCGCAGGTCCACGCCGTCCACGGTGAGCGTGCCGCTGGTCGGGGCGTACAGCCCGCAGAGCAGTTTGACCAGGGTGCTCTTGCCCGCGCCGTTCTCGCCGACCAGCGCGACGGTGGCCCCGGCGGGCAGGGTCAGGTCGACGGCGCGCAGCGTCGGCTCGGCCGCGCCGGGGTAGGCGAAGGTGACGCCGTGCAGCCCGATGCCGTGCCGCAGCCGCCGCGGGGCGGGTGAGGTGGCCGGTTCCGGGTCGGGCGCGGCGGCGGCCAGCTCGGCGAAGCGGCCCGCGGTGCGGGCGGCGGCGGCGACCGTCGCGTGATATCCGATCGCCCCGGCCACCTGCACACTGATCTGCACGGCGAGCGTCACCACCAGGACGACCTCGCCGACGGTCGCGGTGCCGTCGACGGCCCGGCCGAGCACCAGCAGGATCGCCCCGCCGTACGCGAACGCGAACAGCAGCTGCCCGCACCCGCGCAGCAGCGCGGCCCGCCACTGCGCCGCCCAGCGCACCTCGGTCGCGTGCGCCCAGGAGGCGGCCTGCCGCGCCAGCAGGAACTCGTCCGCCCCGCAGAGCCGGATCTCCTTGACCGCGTCGGCGTCGGCGGCCAGGGACAGCAGGTGGCTCGACAGCCGCCCGGCCTCGGCGGTGCGCTCGCGGGCGCTCTCGTTCAGCTTCGCGGCCCGGCGGGCGACCAGCACCGGTGGCACCGCGGCCAGCGGCAGCAGGGCCAGCCACGGGTCGACGGTGGCCAGGATGACCGTGGTCACCGCGGCCCGCAGCAGCAGCCCGCCCAGGTGCAGCAGGCCTTCCAGGGACTGCCGGGTCTGCGCGGCGTCCTGGGCGGCCAGCGCGAGCGTGTCGGCGAAGCCGGGGTCGTCGAGGTGGGCCAGGGTCGGCTGCCCGTTGGCCAGGGCCAGCAGCCGCCGGTCGAGCACGGTGCCGGCCTGCTCGCCGACCTCGAAGTAGTACAGGTGCGCGA
This sequence comes from Catellatospora chokoriensis, assembly GCF_011297315.1. NCBI lineage: Bacteria > Bacillati > Actinomycetota > Actinomycetes > Micromonosporales > Micromonosporaceae > Catellatospora > Catellatospora chokoriensis. The sequence goes on along the minus strand of NZ_JAAOTI010000037.1, from coordinate 33,722 downwards.
AGTGCCCGAGCATCAGCTCCACGACCAGCAGCGCCGCGACGCCGACGGCCAGCGCGGTGGCGGGCCCGGCCGCCCCGGCGAGCGCGGCGTCGGTGAAGTCGCGCAGCAGGAACCCGATGAACGGGGTGGCCAGGTAGCCGCCGGTGATCAGGCCGACGCCGATGGCGAGTTTGCGCCGGTCGGCGGCCCAGGCCAGGCCGAACACGAAGGCGAGCGCGGTGCGCAGGGTCCTCATACGACGGCCGCCACGTCGTCGCGGAACCGGCTGGCCTGCAACGCGAACATCTCGGCGTAGTGGCCGCCCGCGGCGGTCAGCGCGTCGTGGTCGCCCTGCTCGACGACGTGCCCGTCGGACAGCACCAGGATCTGGTCGGCGCGGCGCACCGTGGAGAAGCGGTGCGAGATGATGACGCTGGTCAGGCCCTCGGTCTGGGTGAGGAAGCGGTCGAAGAACTCGACCTCGGCGCGGACGTCGAGGGCGGCGGTGGGCTCGTCGAGCACGAGCAGGCGTGCGCCGCGGTCGACGGCGTGCAGGGCGCGGGCCAGGGCGATGCGCTGCCACTGGCCCCCGGACAGGTCCTGGCCGCCGGTATAGCGTGCGTGCAGCGGCGTGTCCAGGCCCGCGGGCAGGTCGTCGAGCACGTCCTGGGCTCCGGCGCGGGCCGCGGCGGCGTGCCAGTCGGCGGGGACGCCGACGCCGAGGCCGATGTTGTCGCCCGCGCTCAGCTCGTAGCGGTTGAAGTCCTGGAAGATGACCGCGAGGCGGCGCTGCCAGGAGGCGGGGTCGAGTTCGCGCAGGTCGAGGCCGTCGACGGTGACCGCGCCGCGGTCGGGGTCGTAGCAGCGGGTGAGCAGCTTGACCAGGGTGGTCTTGCCGGCCCCGTTGAGCCCGACGATCGCGGTGCAGCGCCCGGCGGGGATGCTCAGGTCGAGGTCGCTGAACACGCGTCGTCCGCCCGGGTACGCGAAGCCGACCTGCTCGAACCGGATCTCGCGCTGCGGGGCGGGCGCGGGCGCGGTCCCGGGCAGGGGCTCGCCGCGTGCCGCCTGCTCGAAGCCGGTCAGGGCAGCCAGGGCACGCCCGCCGAACTGGGTCTGCACGTCGGCCTCGGGGAAGTAGACGCCGAACCGGATCGGCACCAGCACCGCCTGCACGGCCACCGCGTACTCGAGCAGGTCCAGCTCGCCGCTGGCGGTGGCCTGGGCGACCGCGGCCAGCGCCAGGGTCGCGCCGACCAGCCCGGCCAGGGCGAAGCCCAGGAACGGGCGCAGCAGCAGCCGTCGCCGCATGCTCCAGATCGGATCGAGGTAGCCCCGGTGCTCGCTGTCCAGGCGCGCGGTGAGGAAGCCGAGCAGCCCGAGCACCCGGATCTCCTTGGCCGCGGCGGTGCCGGTGGTCAGGGTGCGGGTGTACGCCAGCCGCCGCCGCTGCGGCGAGAGCGCGTCCCAGGCCGCCGCGAAACGCCCGAGCGAGCCGCGCTGGCCGAACCGGATGACCAGCGCGGTCGCCGCGACGACGAGGGCGGCGAGCGGCGACAGCACCACCGCGATGAGCACGACCGCCCCGGTGAGCCCGGTGTAGCGGGCCAGCAGCGCGGGCAGCGCCGCGGCGGCGTCGCCGGGCGACGGGCTGGCCCGGTCGATCGCGGTGCGCACGTCGGCGAGCAGGTCGAGCGTGCCGGGCCGCTCCAGGGCCGCCACCGGCGCTTCGGTGTACGCCGCCCGCAGCGCCCGCTGCACGCAGTGCCCGTCGATGCGGCGCGAGACCAGCTCGGTCAGCGCCGTCTGCATCGGACCGAGCAGCTGCTGCGCGACGAGCGTGGCCAGGCTGAGCGCGACGGCCGTGCCGAGCGCGGCCTCGCCGCGGGCGACCGCGGGCACCCGGGCCAGCAGCAGCGCCATGCTGACCATGAACACGATCGGGGCCAGCCCGAACGCGGCACTGACGAGCAGGGCGATCGCGACGGGCAGGCCGCCCGCGTGCCGGAGCAGGCCGGCGAGATCCAGCCACCGGCGCAGTCGGGGCCTCATCGTGACGTCCTCCTGACAGCCGGTAACATCAACAAACTTAACAGTTAAGATACTTAAATGCACGCGTCGATTTCCGCCGCGGTGACCGCGCATCCGCGCCGCCGCCCGGAGGCCGTTGCCCTGGCCGCCAGCCAGCCGGGGCTGGACTTCGAGGTCGTCGAGGACCCGGAGCCCGACGGGCCGCGCAGCGCGCTGCGCACCGCGCGGCTGGCCTGGCGGACCGCCGATCCCGGGTGCACGCACCGGTTGCTGGTGCAGGACGACATGCGGCTCGCGCCCGGGTTCGCCCGGCTGGTGCGGGCGGCGGTGGCGGCGCAGCCGGACCGCATCCTGTGCCTGTTCACCGAGTGGGGTTCGCGCACCTCGCCGGCGGTGCGGCTGGCGGCGCTGGCGGGCGCGGGCTGGGTGCCGCTGCTCGACCCGTACGTGCCGACGACCGCCGTGGTGCTGCCGACCGCGGTCGCGCACGCGCTCGCCGAATTCCCGGCCGAGCCCGGCGAGCCCGACGACGTGCTGCTGCTGCGTTTCGCCCGGGTGCACGGGATGACGCCGCTGGTCAGCTGCCCGAACCTGGCCGAGCACGAGCAGGGCGAGTCACTGGTCGGCAACGACGTGCTGCAGGGCCCGCGCCGCGCCGCGCTGTTCGGCGCCCCGCCCGGCGACTGGGCCCGGATCCTGGTCCCTCCCGTGGTGCCGCACCTGCTGCTGTTCGACGGGGTGGTGGTGTGCCAGGTGCCCGACGGCGACGGGTGGCGGGCCGTGCTCGCCGACGTCTTCCTCGCCCCGTCCGGTCTGACCCTGCCCGACCTGCTGGGCCGCCACGCGGCGGCGCTCGGGGCGTGCGACCCGGCGGGGCGGATGCGCCGGGTGGTCGCGGACTCGCTGCTGCTGCAGCTGTGGCTGGCCGCGTTCTGCTACGGCGTCGCGGCGTACGCGGTGACGGGCGACGTCGCGGCGGTGGACCGTGCCCTGCGGACGGTGCGCGGGGCGGCCGCGCTGCGCACCGTCGCGCCGGGCGCGCTGCGCCGTTTCGTGCCCGGCCATCGGCTCGCCGGGCTGCCCGCACTCGTCGCCCCGCTGCTGCGGCATGCCATATCGGACGGATGCGTACACGCTGGTCAGACCGGAGATCAGTTCTGGAAGGAATATTTACAGTAAGTGTTAACTGTGCTATCAGTTATATGCCCATGTGTGGATGACCTCCGGCGCTGGGCCGTCCTGTGCGCCCACCCCGGCGCGCCGTGTCACCCGGCTCCACCGCAGACAGGCAGGCGTCGATGGATCACCAAGCACCGCGCGGCGGCGAGGAGGTGGGCTGAGTGCAGGTCATCCCGCACCGCGCGACGCCGTCCGGCACCGCGCCGCTGTCCCTGCTGCAACAGCGGTGGTGGCACCTGTGCACGGCGTACGACGGCGACGCGTCGCCGATCGTCGTGATCGCCGACCGCATCACCGCGCCGCTGGACGTGCCCGCCTTCACGGCGGCCGTCAGCGCGCTCGCCGACCGGCACGACGCCCTGCGCACCACGTTCGCCGTCGACTCGGACGGGCCGCGGCAGGTGATCGCGCCGCCCGGCGGTCTGGTGACGGAGCTGCTCGACGTGTCCGGCGAGGCCGACCCGCCCGCCCGGGCGCGGGAGCTGGTGGCAGAACTGGCCGGGACGCTGCTCGACCTGGCCGGCGGCACGCTGGTGCGCTCCCGGCTGATCCGCCTCGGCCCGGCGGACCACGTCTGGTGCCTGGCGGTGCACCACATCCTGGCCGACGGCGAGTCCACCATGATCCTGCAGCGCGAGGCGATGGCGCTCTACCGCGGCGAACCACTGCCCGAGCCGTTCATCGGCTACGCCGACTTCGCCGCCTGGCAGTGCGCAGACACCACCGGAGCCGAGGATCTGGCCTGGTGGGCCGACCGGCTGCGCGGCGTGCCGCCGCTGGAGCTGCCCACCGACCTGCCCCGGCCACCGGCCAAGACGCTCCGGGGCGGCCAGGTCGACGTGCACGTCGCCGCGCCGGACGCCGACGCGCTGGAGCGCTTCGCCCGGCAGCGGCGGGCCACGCCGTACATGGTGCTGGTCACCGCACTGCTGGTGGTGCTCGCGCGGCGTTCCGGGCAGACCGACCTGTGCCTGGGCATGCCGGTGTCCGGCCGCCTGCTGGAGGAGACCGAGCGCACGGTGGGCCTGTTCGCCAACACGATCGCGCTGCGCGTCGACCTGTCCGGTGATCCGGATCTCGGCGAGCTGCTGGGCCGGGTGCGCGCCGCGACCATCGACGCGCTGGCCCGGCAGGCGGTGCCGTTCGGGCAGGTCGTCGCCGCGGTCGACCCGGACGCCGACCGCTCCCGGACCCCGGTCTTCCAGGTGACCGCGGCGCTGCACACGCACACCGCCGGCGGGCCGGCCGACCCGCACTGGCGGCCGTTCGCCCAGGCCGCCCCGCAGATCCTGCACGACCTGGGGGTGGACGCCTGGCGCGAGCCCGACGGGCTGGAGCTGACGCTGCGCTACGACACCGGGCTGTTCACCGCGGACACCGCCGCCGCGCTGGCCGACGAGATCGTCGCGGCGCTGCGGGACCTGGCCGAGGGCGCGACGCCGGCGGTGTTCGCGATGGAGGCCCGGCATGGGTAGCCACGTCGCGTTCTTCAACATCCCGGCGCTCGGGCACCTGTTCCCGACCCTGGGCGTGGTCGCCGAGCTGGTGCGGCGCGGGCACCGGGTCAGCTACGCCGCCACCGCCGACCGGGCCGCGTACGTGGCCGCGGCGGGGGCGCGGGTGATCCCGTACACCTCGACCCGGCCGGGCGACACCGACCCGCAGGCGCGCACCCCGGCCCGCGCCGAGCACATCGGACGCAGCCTGCTCAACTTCCTCGCCGAGACCGAGCACACCCTGCCGCAGCTGGAGCCGGCCCTGCTGGCCGACCCGCCGGACCTGGTGCTGTTCGACCGGATGGCGTTCGCCGGGCACGTGTTCGCACACACCCACGGCATCCCCGCGATCCAGCTCTGGCCGATGATCGTCTCGGCGGGGCCGTGGTCGCTGAACGAGGCCGTCCCGGTCGACTTCGGACATCCGACGCTGGCCGAGTACACCTCGCGCCTGGGACGGTTCCTGGCCGGGCGCGGGCTGACCGGGCTGCCCACGGAGGACTTCCTCGCCCCACGGGTGGTGCGCCACCTGGCCTTCCTGCCGCGGGCGTTCCAGTACGCGGGTGCGGCCTTCGGCGAGGAGTTCACCTTCGTCGGGCCGTGCACGACCCCGCGCGCCGGTGATGTGCCCTGGTCGCCGCCTGCCGACGGCGCGCCGGTGGCGTTGGTGTCGCTGGGCACGCTCAACAACCACTGGCCCGACTTCTACCGCCTGGTGTTCGAGGCGTTCGCGGGCACACCGTGGCACGTGGTGCTGGCCGTGGGTCGCCGCCTCGACCCGGGCTCGCTGGGCACGCCGCCACCGAACGTGCAGGTCATGCCGGTGGTGCCGCAGCTGGCGGTGCTGGCGCACGCGCGGGTGTTCGTGTCCCACGGCGGGCTGGGCGGGGTGATGGAGGGCGTGCAGGCCGGCGTCCCGCACGTGGCCGTGGCCCGCACGCTGGAGCAGGATCTCAACGCCGCCCGCATCGTCGACACCGCCATCGGCGCGTCGCTGGACCTGGACGGGCTCACCCCGGCTCGCCTGCGCGAGGCGGTGCACCGGGTGGCCGAGGACCCCCGCATCGCGGCGGGCGTCGCCGCGATGCGGGCCGAGGTGCTGGCCGCGGGCGGGGCCGCCCGGGCCGCTGACGTCATCGAGTCCTGCCTGCGAGAGCCCGCCCAGCGCGGCGTCGCAGGCGTACGAACCCTGGCCCCTCAGGGATAGGCGGCGGGCCGCCCGGCGCCCCCCGGGCGGCCCGCCGCCTAGATGCCATCGATAGATGGGGCCATTTAAATCATCCGAACCGGCAGCCTTGATCACAGCTTTGTACCTAAGAAACTTAACTATTTATTGGCATCGTGGTCGCGTCGGCGGGACAGCCCGCCACATCCCCCTCGGGAATCGACGGAGGTTCCACAAGTGATCACAGAATCGACGCGCGGTGCATCGCGTACCGGGTCGCGCCGGGTCGGCCGGCGCGTCGCCGCCGGCCTCGCCGGTCTCGGCCTGCTCGCGACCACGCTGGTCGCCGCGGCCGGCCCGGCCTCCGGCAGCCTGCCCGGCCACTGGGTGGGGACCTGGGGGACCGCACTCACCGCGCCGAGCCTGGCCAACACCGGCAGCTCGCTCAACGGCTTCACCGACCAGTCGATCCGCCAGCTCGTGCGGGTCTCCATCGGCGGGGAGAAGGTCCGCCTGCGGATCACCAACGCGTACGGCACCGGCCCGCTGACCATCGGCCACGCCAGTGTCGGCCTGCCCGCCACGCCCGGCTCGCCCACCCTGCAGCCCGGCAGCATCCGCGAGATCACCTTCAACGGCAGCGAGTCCGCGACCGTCTACAAGGGCGCGGAGCTGCTGACCGACCCGATCGACCTGCCCGTCTCCACGCTGCAGGAACTGGCCGTGACGCTGTACCTGCCCACCCCGACCGGAGCCACGTCCTGGCACTGGACCGCCCGGCAGACCTCCTACATCTACGCCGGCGACAGGGCCGAGACCGCCGACGGCACCGGGCAGACCGCCGCCTACAACCACTTCTACTACCTGGCCGGCATCGAGGTCCTCACCAAGACCGGCCTGGGCACGGTCGTCGTGCTCGGCGACTCGATCAGCGACGGCTCGGGCGCCACGCTCAACGCGAACACCCGCTGGCCCGACTACCTCGCCGGCCGCGTGACCGGCACCTGGCCCGCCCTGGGCGACCCCGGCGTGCTCAACGTGAGCCTCGCCGGAAACCAGGTCACCCGCGACGGCCTGGCCATCAACACCCCGGCCCTGGGCGACAGCGCCCTGGCCCGCCTCGACGACGACGTGTTCAGCCAGCCCGGCGTGCGCACGGTGATCGTCGAACTGGGCATCAACGACGTGCACCTGTCCGGCTTCCCGGCCGAACAGATCATCGGCGGCCTGCGCCAGCTCGCCGTCCAGGCCAAGGACCGCGGGGTGCGCGTCGTCGTCGCCACGCTCGGGCCGTTCGAGGGCTACTCGACCTGGACGCCGGAGAAGGAGGCCGTCCGCCAGGCGGTCAACACCTGGCTGCGCGGCGACAACGAGTTCGACGCGCTGGTCGACTTCGACAAGATCCTGCGCGACCCGGCCGCGCCGAGCAAGGTGCTGCCCGCCTACGACAGCGGCGACCACATCCACCCCAACGACACCGGCGCCCAGGCCCTGGCCGCGGCCGTACCGCTCTGGCTGCTGTGACCCGATGACGTCCCGCACCCTCCCCGACCTGCTGGCCGCCCTCGCGGCGGCGCGACCCGGACATGTCGCGCTGCGCCTGGCCGGCGGGGAGGGGGCGGGGCCCACGGAACTCACCGCGGCGGCGTGGCACACCCGGGCCACGGCGGTCGGGCACGGCCTGCTCGGCAAGGGCGTCGCGCCCGGCGACCGGGTGGGCCTGGTGTTCGACGGCACGGACTGGCTCGACTACGCGGTCGCGTACGCGGCGGTCACCGGGATCGGCGCGGTGGCCGTGCCGCTGTCGGCGACGTCACCCGAGGCTCGGCTGCGGGAGCTGCTCGAACACGCCGGGGCACGGGTCGTCGTCGGCGCACGCGGCTGGACGCTGTCCGAGCTGGACGCCGGTGACAGCACGCCGCTGCCGGCCGTGCCACCCGGACAGACCGCGCAGATCGTCTACACCTCCGGCACCACCGGCACGCCGAAGGGCGTGGCCGCGAGCCACGCCAGCCTCACCTACGGCATCGACCCGGCGCGGCCGCCGCTGGCGCACTCGCGGCACGCGCTGCACGCGTTCCCGCTCGGCACCAACGCCGCGCAGACGATGCTGGTCACCGCACTGGTCGCGCGGCCCACGGTGGTCACCGTCGCGGCCTTCGACCCCTGGGCGTACGCCCGCACCGCGCAGGCCCTCGGCATCGGCACCCTGTTCCTGGTGCCCGCGATGGCGAGTGCGTTGCTGGAGGCGGGCGTCTTCGAGCGCTGCGACCTCGACGCGGTGCAGCTGGTGTCGTGCACCGCCGCGGCCCTGCCGCCCGCGGTGGCCCGGGCGCTGGCGGAGGCGCTGCCGGCAGCCGTGATCGTCAACAACTACACGTCGACCGAGGCCGCGCCCGCGCATACCAGCATGGTCTTCGATCCTGCGCGACCCGCGTCGGTCGGCCGGGCCGAAGGCGGGGCGGAGCTGCGCATCCTCACCGCCGACGGCGCCGTCGCCGGGCCGGGGGAGACCGGCGAGGTGTGGCTGCGCGCGGGGGACGCGGTGCGGGCGTACCACGGCGACCCCGATGCGAGCGCCGCCGTGTTCCGCGACGGCTGGGTGCGCATGGGCGACCTCGGCTACCGCGACGCCGACGGCTACCTCTTCCTGGTCGACCGCGAGTCCGATCTGGTCAACGCGGGCGCGCACCGGGTCTCCACGCTGCGGGTCGAGGCGGCGCTGCACGAGCACCCGGCCGTGCTCGGCGCGGCGGTGCTCGGCCTGCCGCACCCGGTGATGGGCGCGACGGTCGCCGCCGCGGTCGAGTTGCGCGACCCGTCCGCGCTGGCCGGGCTGCGGGCGTTCCTCGCCGACCGGCTCGCGCCCCACGAGCTGCCGACCCGGATCGTCGCCGTGGCCGCGCTGCCGCGCAACGACGGCGGCAAGGTGCGCAAGGGCGCGCTGCGGGAGTTGTTCGCGCAGGCCCCGGCCCGGGTCGCGCCCCGCACGGCGGCCGAGGTCGCGCTGGCCGCGCTGTGGCGCGAGGTGCTGCGGGTGCCCGAGGTCGGCGTGGGCGACGACTTCTTCGCCCTCGGCGGCGACTCGATGCGCGCCACCCGCCTGGCCGCCCTCGCCGCCGCCCACTTCGCCCGCGACGTCCCCGTCTCCCTCATCTTCGACACCCCCCTGCTCGCCACCCAGGCCGAACGGCTCTCGGCTGAGTCGCCCGCCGCCCCCCAGCCGGGGCGGGCCGCCACGGGCGGTGATCGCTGTTCCAGATCGGAAAGTGAGGCCGGACCTCAGCTCTCGACCCGAACCGGCGATCGTCGCCGGCCGGACGGGCCGGGGGGACAGGCCGGGAGCGGCGGGGTGGCGGCGGAGGAGGTGCCGCTGGCGTCCACGCAGGAGAGCATGCTCGCCTGGATGTGGGCGACCGGCGAGCCCCGGGACGTCGGGCCGATCAGTGTCGGCATCAGGGTGCGGGATCAGCTCGATCCCGCGCTGCTGGAACGGGCGCTGACCGTGGTCGCGGACCGGCACGAGGCACTGCGCACCGTGTTCGACCGTGCTCCGGACGGGCGGCACCGGGCGTGGGTGCTCGACCACTGCCCGCCGGTGGTGACCGCCGTCGCGGCCCGCGACCTCGACCAGGCCGGGCAGCTGTGCCGGGCCGACCGGGAAGGCGGCTTCGACACGGCACGCGGGCCACTGGTGCGGGCGGTCGTCGCCACCGTCGGCCCCGACGACCACGTGCTCGGGCTCGCCGTGCACCACCTGGTCTGCGACGGCGCGTCGATGGGGCCGCTGCTGCACGAGATCGGCGTCGCGTACGCGGCGCTGCGCGGCGGCACCCCGCTGGCCGCCGCACCGGGCATGCCGCTGCGTGACTTCGTCGCGTACACCCGGCGACAGTGGCAGGTCACCCTGCCGCACTGGCGGCGGGCGCTCGACGGCGCGCCCGCCCACCTGGCGCCGTTCCGCGGTCGCCGCGAGGCGGTCCGGCTGCGCAGCGCCGCGCTGGAGTTCCCGCTGCCCGGCACGCTCGGCGACGGGCTGCGCCGGGCCGCCGCGGCCCAGGGCGCGACCCCGTTCATGCTGATCGCGTCGTGCTGGGCGGCGGCGCTGTCGGAACGCACCGGCACCGACGACATCGTGCTGATGTCCCCGGTGCCCGGCCGCACCCGGCCCGGCAGCGAGGCGCTGATCGGCTGCCTGAGCCAGTCCCTGCTGCTCCGGGTGGACACCTCCGGCGCCCCGTCCGCCGCCGAGCTGCTGGCCCGGACCCGGCGCACCGTCCTCTCCGCGCTGGACCACCAGCACTACCCGTTCGCCGAGTTCTACCTGCGGCACACCGGCGCGGCCTGGCTGCGGGTGGAGACCTGGGGCGGCCAGGCACACCTGCCGGGACTGGAATCGGAGGCGTTCGAGCTGCCCCGGGCGCTCGACGCGGACTGGCCCACCCCCGGGGGCCTGCCCGACCTGCAGGCACCCGAACTCGCCGTCGTCGAGCATCCGGACGGTTCGCTGGTCGCGCACCTGCTCTGGAACCACCACGCCTTCGACCGGTCCGAGATGGACACGCTCGCCGGGCGGGTCACCGAGCTGTTCGAGCGCGCGGCACGCGAGCTCGCCCCCGCACCACCGCAGGAGGTCCCGCGATGAGCACCGCCACCCCCGCCCAGCACGGCATGTGGCTGACCGAGCGCCTCGGCCTGGCCGGCACGGCCTACCACATGCCCCTGCCGGTATGGCTCGACGGCCCGCTCGATCCGGCCCGGCTGGCGGACGCCTGCGCGGTGGCGGTCGCCCGGCACCCGGTGCTGTCGTGCGCGTTCACCGAGCGCGACGGGGACCTGCTGCTGATCCCGGCGGCCTGCCCGCCGTCGCTGGTGGTGGGCGACGCACCGGAGGATCTGACGGCGTTCGTCCGGGAGCGCACGCTCGCACCGTTCGACCTGGCCGCGGGGCCGCTGATCCGGTTGGACCTGGTGCCCGCCGGGCCGGGCCGGCACCTGCTGCTCATCGTCGCGCACCACCTGGTGTTCGACGGCGAGTCCAAGGAGATCCTGCTCGCCGACCTGGCTACGGCCTACTCGGCACCGGACGGCACGGCGAGCGCGGTGGCGCCCGCCGACGGCCAGGCGGCTGCCGGCCCGGCCGCGCTGCTGCCCCAAGCCGTCGAGCACTGGGCGCGGGCGTTCCGCGCGCCGGGCGAGCCCAGCCTGCCGGGACTGCGGGCGACCACACCACCCGGCGCGCGGCCGGGCGTGGTGGTGCCGCTGGCGCTGGACGCGGTGACGGTCCGGGCCGTCGCCGCGGAGCTGGGCGCGACGACGTTCGAGGTGGTGCTCGCCGGGCTGCTCACGCTGCTCGACCGGTACGGCGACCCGGCCCCCGTGATCGGCGTCGACCTCGGCACCCGGGCCGCCGACGGGCACGACCGGGTCGGCCTGCACGTCAACGAGCTGCCCGTCGGCGTGCCCGCGACCGACCCGGCCGACCCGCGCACCGGGCGGGAACGCGTCGCGCAGGTGCGGCGGCTGCTGCGCGAGACCTACCCGCTGCGCGCCGTGCCGCTGTCCCGGGCCGTGTCCGGCCTCGCTCCCCGCGCCGCGCTCACCCCGGTCTCGGTCAGCTACCGCCGCCGGACCCGGCCCGCACCGGTCTTCGCCGGGCTCGGCACGCGGGTCGAGTGGACGGCTTTCCACCACGCCGCCCGCAACGCCCTGCACGTCCAGCTGCTCGACGACCCCGATGCGGCGGAACTGCCCGTCCTGCTGCACGTCGACCCGTCCCGCCTGGACCCGGCCGACGCCGCCCGCATCGGCGCGCATCTGCGTATCCTGCTCGACGGCTTCGCCCAGCGGCCGGACGCGCCGCTGCACGACCTCGACCTCGTCGACCAGTCCGAACACGACCTGCTGGCCGCCTGGAACGACATCGGCCGGGCGGTCCCCGGGCCGCAGACCCTGCACGAGCTCGTCGAGGCGGGCATCGCGGCCCGGCCGGATGCCGTCGCGGTGGTCGCCGCCGACAGCGCGATGACGTACGCCCAGCTCGACGCCGAGGCCGCCGCGGTCGCGGCACAGCTGCGTGACCGTGGGATCGGCCCCGGCGATCTCGTCGCGGTGTGCCTGCCCCGCACGTCGCGGCTGCTGCCCGCGCTGCTCGGCGTGCTGCGCACCGGCGCGGCGTACCTGCCGCTGGACCCCGAGCACCCGGAAGCCCGGCGCGACGGCCTGCTCGCCGACGCCCGCCCGGCGGCGGTGCTGACGGCCGACGGCGACGGGGTGACCGTGCTCGACGAGACCATGGCCGCCACCGACGATCCCGCCGCGGCACTGCCGGTGACCGGCGACCTGGCCACCCGGCCGACGGTGGTCGGCGGACCGGCCGCGCCGGGTCGGCACGAACCCGGGCTCTGCTACGTGATCTACACGTCCGGCTCGACCGGGCGGCCCAAGGGGGTGGCGGTCGAGCACCGTAGCGTGGTCAACCTGCTGCACGCGCTGCCTGAGGTGGTGCCGACCGGGCCGGGGGACGTGTGGCTGGCCGTGGCGTCGGCGGCGTTCGACATGTCGGTGCCGGAGCTGTGGCTGCCCCTGGCCACTGGCGGCACGGTCGTGCTGGCCACCGCCGAGCAGGCGCGCGACGGCGAGCTGCTGTTGAAGCTGCTGCGCCTGACCGGGGTCACCCACGCGCACCTGACCCCGTCGACGTGGCGGCGACTGGTCGACGCCGGTTTCGCCGAGCCGGGTGTGATCGCGGTGTGCGGAGCCGAGGCGCTGCCCGCGCCGCTCGCCGTCGAGCTGCGCTCGCGCACGAAGCGCCTGGTCAACCTGTATGGCCCGACCGAGACGACGGTGTGGTCCACCGCCGCGGACCTCACCGGTGACGCTCCGGTGACCATCGGCCGCCCGCTGGCCAACACGACGGCGTACGTGCTGGACGCGGCCTTGCGCCCGGTCCCGCACGGCATCGTGGGCGAGCTGTGCCTGGGCGGGGCCGGGGTCGCCCGCGGCTACCTGGGCCGCCCCGAGCTGACCGCGGCGCGGTTCGTGGACACGGCCTGGGGGCGGCTCTACCGCACCGGTGACCGGGTGCGCCGGCTGCCCGACGGGTCCCTGGAGTTCCACGGGCGGGCCGACGACCAGCTGAAGGTGCGCGGCCACCGGATCGAGCCGGGCGAGGTCGAGGCGCACCTGCGGGCGGCCGGGTCGGTCGTGGACGCGGCGGTGACGGCATCGGCGGACGGCGACGCGCTCGTCGCGTACATCGTCGGCGCGCCGGACCCGGTGCGGTTGCGCGAGCAGCTGGCCGCCGGGCTGCCCGGCTACCTGGTGCCGTCAGTGTTCACGCTGGTCGAGCAGCTGCCGCGCAACGCCAACGGCAAGCTCGACCGGGCCGCGCTGGCCGGGCTGACGGGCACGCCGCTGGTGCCGCAGGCGTTGCCACGGCCCTACACGGGGCTGGCGCTGCAGGTGTACGAGATCTGGCGGGAGGTGCTCGGGCACGGGGAGATCGGACCCGATGACGACCTGTTCGACCTCGGCGGGCACTCGCTCACGGTCACGAAGATCGCGGCCCGGTTGCGGCGGCGGCTCGGAGTGGACCTGCCGCTGCACGTCTTCTTCGACACTCCCACCATCAACGGCATCGTCGCCGCCGCAGACCGGTGATGGCCCAGACACTGCCGCCCAGCACACGAAAAGGCCGTCATAGGTGATCCCGGCCGCCTCTTTGCGTACGCGGAGCGTCAGAGGCTGATCACCCACGACTATGAAGGCGCGCCTTGCCGTCTTTGATCCCGCCCGTGCCGGTCAGTTCGAACGGTTGAGCGTACTCAGTGAGGACGTCATTCGAGGCGTCGTCGGCAGCCATGTACTAGATGCGACAGGCATCGACGGCGCCTGTCAGGGATACCCCGGCGGCGTGCACCCGGGCGAGACCTATGCACAGGCGGTGTTGCGGTAGGAGTTGGCCGCGACGGCACCCGCTATCGCCCGCCGGGCTTCCTCACCTGTAGCGCGCCAGCTCGGAGACCGACCACCGGACGAAACGATCATCGAGTCCGGCTGATTCGGCTACTCGCCGCTCGCGTCCACATCGCACGGACCGCCGCTGAAGTTCAAGATTTACTCAAGTCTGCTCAAGCGGCTCGACACGTCGTGTGTCCATTGACCACTATTCACCATCAGCGCGACAGGACGAGGCCGAATCCGCGGCCTCGACCGGCAATCACGGGAGGATCTTGCTACGCGTCAACCCCGGCGGGGGCTATTCACGCTGGCCGTGACGGCCGGTGTGGCGGCTATTCTCATCGCCCCCTCCGCCGCCCGGACATCGTCCGACGCGGACATCATGCCCGTGTCATCCCGAGCTGGAAAGAGGCAGGCATCGGCCTGCCGTCAAGGTTCCGATCGTCGAAAGGACAACCGTGCGCATCACCGTCCCCCAAAGAGCACTCTCCACTTTCGTGGCTTCAGCGTTGATGCTGACCGGAGTGCTCGGCTTCACCGCGTCCCCTGCTCAAGCCGCAACGGGAACACATTGTGCGAACTGGCAGCAGAAGAACTACAGCCCGCCCGGCAAGCACCCGGTGACGGTCATCGTCAAGGTGTGCATCTACAGCAGTTACCTGGGCAGCGGTATGTACGGCCGCACACCTTGGATCGAGTACACCTGGGAAAGCGCATACGGCGGCGTCAAGTGGGACAACTTCGGCATTCGCGTACGTCTCGAGAACTACGACAACGACCTCACGACCGACTATTGCAACTTCACCTACCAGATGAACCACAGCACGAGCGGCAGGGAGATCTGCTACGCCCCGAGTTGGAACTCGACTTCGGTGGGCGGCTTCACCGCCGACGGCCACATCCGGTGGAACTACAACAGTGACGGCGAGGGCGACTACATCTGGAGCCTGACCGGATCTCCGCAGGTCTCGTAGCAAGCATTCCGGCATCGACCGATCTCGGTTCGCCTCCACCTCCAGACACCGATTCTCGAAAGGATAGTCCGTGCGTCGTCTCATCTCGCCTCGGAAACTCATCTCCGGGCTCACTGCGGCAGCATTGATGCTGGCCGGACTGCTCACTCTCTGGACCTCTCCCGCAGCCGCCGCCACGGGAACGCAATGCACTTCCTCCCAGACCAAGGTGTTCTTCCTGCCGAGCATCTCGCCGGTCGAGGTCAGGGTCTACATGTGTGTTCAGAGCTCGTACGGCAACGGCTACTACACGCGCAAGCCGTGGGCCCAGATCAGCTGGACCAGAACCGACCCGCACATGTACAAGTTCGACAACTTCGGCTCCCGGGTGCGTCTCGAGCACAACGACGACGACTACACGACCGACTACTGCAATTACACGGCGGACATCAACACCTACAATGACGGAACCAGGTATTGCTACGCTCCCAGCTACACCAGTAGTTCGCCGGTCAACGGCTGGACCAGCGACGGCCACATCCGGTGGAACATGGACGGTGACGGGGGCGGCGACTTCATCTGGTCCCTGCTCGGATCACCGCAGGTCTCGTAATCGCTCATCGGCTCCGTGAGTGACGGCCCGGCCCGACCGCCGGGCCGTCCCGGGGCGGGGCGTCACCCAGGCCCGCCCGCGCGGGCCACGCGACCGGACTCAGTCCGCCGTGTCACCGAGGCGGCGCAGGACGTAGCCGACGAAGGCGCGCGCCGCGGCGGCGTCGACGGCGCGGCCGGCGCGACCCTGGCCGTGACCGGCGACGGCAGCGGTGATGAGGGTACCGAACTCGGGCACCGCCGCGGCCGCCCACCGTCCCGCCTCCGCCTTGGCGACCCAGTGCCGCGTGGTTCGCCAGCGCAGCGCGCGGCAGACGTTGAGCACGGCGTCGTCGCTCAGGTCGGGGCCGTCGTTCGCGGCGACCGACGCGGCGACCACGGGCCGCAGCAGCGGATACGCCAGGCGCGTGGCGAGGGTGGTGAACGGCGGTCCGGTCAGCGACCGGTCCTGCTGGGCAATGATGTCGCGGTCGATGGGATACCAGAAGCCTGGCCGCCCCTGCGGTCCGAACTCGGCGAGCGCGGGCAGCTCCCGGCCGGTGTTGAGGTTGAGCGCGAAGCCGTCCTGCGTGGTCAGCTCGGCCAGCTGGGCTCGGTCGTAGAGCACGAACTCCAGCCCGGACGCCGGGCAGGGCAACGCCGCGTGGTCCAGCGCGGCGGCCACGGCGGTGGCGTCGGCGGCGGTGAGGCGTTCGCCGACGGCGATCAGGTCGAGGTCGCTACGGCCGGGCCGGTAGCCGTCGAGGGCGACGGACCCGGTGGGATAGACCCCGGTGAGCCGCTTGCCGAGCAGCTCACGTAGCCGGTCGGTGACCGCGTGCAGGTATGCCGTCTCGGCAGCGGGCAAGGTCATCAGCCCACCATCGCACGCCGCCCCGGCAGGTCCCGCCCGTGGCGGCACGGGACCCGCCGGGCGTCGGTCACGGCGTGTAGGGCGCGTCGGTGTGGGACTGCTCCTTGAGGATGGAGCCGTCGGCGGCGTACACGGCGGTGCGCTTGACGCTGACCACGGCGGACCCGGCGTCGGCCGGGCGGGTCAGGTAGACCAGGGTGAGCTTCTGGTCGGCGATGCTCACCGACTCGATGGGGTCCCGGTCGCCGAGCACGAAGTGCACCACGCACTGCGCCCGGTCGGGGGCCTTGGTGCATAGCATGACGCCCCAGTAGCGGCCGGTGGTGTCGACGACGCTGCTCATGATCGTGCCGACGGTGACGTTGCCGAGCTCGCCGCCCAGGTCGCCGGTGGCGCACGGCTTCTGCACGGCGAGGACCAGGCCGTCCTCACCGGAGAACATGCCCTCGGTCAGCGGCGCGCCGTCCTTGCCGAACGCGTAGTACGGGTCGATCAGGCCGCGCACCATCGCATCCTTGACCTCGGCGCAGGTGGGCACGGGGGTGGCCGGCTTGGCGGGGCTGGGTGACGCCGCCTCGGGCGACGGGGTCAGCACGGTGACCGCGCTCGGCGCGGCCGACGGGGAGTCACCGCCGGACTTGCAGGCGGCTGCCGCCCCGGCGAGGGCGAGGATCGGGATCATCAGCAGGGCGGCGCGGCGGGGGTGGAGCGGCATGGGTGGTCCTTCTGCGACAGCGGGATAGGAGGTCGGGCCACTGCACGATAGGGGCGGCGGGGCGGCTCGGGCGACGCGTCGTCGCGAGACCGACAGCAGGCCCGTGCGCGACGTCTGCCGATGAATCGATGGGAAGGGCACCTTCTGCATCGCGAATCGATAAGAAGGTGCCCTTCCTTCGTGTCGAGCGACGGAGGCGGGGGCGGGGGTTCGTTGGTGCGGACGAACGGCGCGGGGGTGGGGCGAACCTAGGGTGTGGCGCATGTCGAAGTTGAGCGAGATCCATGACTGGCTCCAGGTGCGCCTGCCGGAGCTGCTGGCCGAGCACCGGGTGCCCGGCGCGGCGATCGCGGTGTACGCCGGCGGCGAGGTCGTCGACCATGCCGCCGGGGTGCTGAACACGGCGACCGGGGTGACGGCGACGCCCGATGCGGTGTTCCAGATCGGCTCGATCACCAAGGTGTGGACGGCGACCCTGGTCATGCAGCTGGCCGACGAGGGCAGGCTGGACCTCGACGCGCCGGTGCGCCGCTACCTGCCGGAGTTCGCGCTGGCCGACGAGGCCGCCGCGGCCGCGGTCACGGTGCGGCAGCTGCTGTGCCACACCGCCGGGTTCGAGGGCGACATCTTCACCGACACCGGCCCGGGCGACGACTGCGTCGAGAAGTACGTCGCGACGCTGGGCGCCACCACGCAGCTGTTCCCGCCTGGCGAGCTGTTCTCCTACAACAACGCCGGCTACTGCGTGCTCGGGCGGGTCGTGGAGGTGCTGCGCGGCAAGCCGTACGACGCCTGCCTGCGCGAGTTCCTGTTCACGCCGCTGGGGCTGAGCCACGCCGCGACCGGCCCGTACGAGGCGATTCTGCACCGTGCCGCCGTCGGCCACCTGCAGCCCGACCCGGACGCCGACCCGGTGCCCGCGCCGATCTGGGCGCTGGCACGGTCCAACGCGCCGGCGGGGGCGATGCTGGCCATGCGGCCGCGCGACCTGCTGGCCTTCGTCCGGATGCACCTCGACGGCGGCCGTGCCGCAGACGGCACTGCGGTGCTCAGCCCGGCCTCGGTCGCGGCGATGCAGCAGCGCCAGGTGACGGTGCCCTGCTCGGGGCTCATGGGCGACGCGTGGGGGCTGGGCTGGGAGCAGTTCGACTGGGCGGGCGGTGTGGTCTTCGGCCACGACGGCGGCACCATCGGGCAGAACGCGTTCCTGCGCATCGCGCCGGAGCAGGGTGTCGCGATCGCGCTGAACGCCAACGGCGGCAACCCGATCGCGCTGTACACCGAGCTGTTCCCGCACCTGCTGCGGGAGCTGGCCGGGATCGAGATGCCGGTGATGCCGGTGCCGCCGGCCGAGCCGTCGCGCGTCGACGCGGCCCGCTACCTGGGCACGTACGCCTCGGAGGTGGCCGAGCTGGTGGTGAGCCAGGACGGCGACGGGCGGATCTGGCTGGCGCAGACGCCGCGCGGCATCCTGGCCGAGCTCGGCGGCAAGGCCGAGCGCAGCGAGCTGGTGCACCTGCACGGCGACGTCTTCCTGCCCGCCGAACCGCACTACGGCGTGCACCTGCCGCACGTCTTCGTCGGCGACGAGGACGGCCGGGCCCGGTACGTCCACAGCGGACGCGCCACCCGGCGCACGGCCTGACTTTCGGTCCGGCGTACGGATCCGGCCCCGGGGGCTGGTCGTCCGGCACGAACACAGCCGCCGCCGCGGCGGGCAGGCTGCGCCCCACAATCCTGCTAACGGAGGCACGATGAGATCGATAACGACGGTCACGGCGGCGGGCGCGCTCACCCTGGCGCTCGCCGCCTGCGGCGGTGGCGGGCAGCCCGCGGGCAGCGGGTCCTATGCCGAGGGCAAGACGTTCACGCTGGTGCTGGCATCGGACCCGGGCACCCTGGACCCGCACTTCACCTCGGTGTCCACCGCGCTGCAGGCCGGGCGGTTCCTCTACGACTCGCTGGTCAACGTCGACGAGCACGGCAGCATGGTCGCGGGCCTGGCGGAGAAATGGGACGCGACCACCACCACCGCGACGTTCACCCTGCGCAAGGGGGTCACCTGTGGTGACGGCAGCCCGCTCACCGCGACCGACATCGCCGCCAACATCACCTTCGTCGGCGACCCGAAGAACGCGTCCACACGCATCGGCGTCTACGTGCCGGCGGGCGCGACCGCCGTGGGTGACGACGCGGCCGGCACCGTCACGGTGACCTCGCCGTCGCCCGACGCGTTCCTCGACCGCAACGTCGGCGGGCTGCCGATCGTGTGCAAGAAGGGCATGGCCGCGCGCGACCAGCTCAAGCAGGGCTCCGACGGCACCGGCATGTTCACCGTCGCCGAGGCCGTGGCGGGTGACCACTACACGCTGACCCGGCGCAAGGAGTACGCGTGGGGTCCGGGTGACTGGAATAAAGACCAGGCGGGCCTGCCCGACAAGGTCGTGCTGCGCGTCGTCGCCAACGGCACCACCGCGGCGAACCTGCTGCTGTCCGGCGAGGTGAACGCGGCCGTCATGGTCGGCCCGGACTCCCAGCGCCTGCGGGCGGCCAAGCTGCACGAGCGGGTTGTCGCATCGCCGCTCGGCGAGCTGTGGTTCAACCAGAAGAAGGGCATGGCCGGTGCGGACGAAGGCGTGCGCCGGGCCCTGACCCAGGCGCTCGACCTCGACCAGCTCGGCCAGGTCGTCACCAGCGGCACCGGCCGCCGCTCGGCGGGGCTCGTCGCACCGGGCGGCCCCTGCCCGCCGGGCAACGCCGCGGCGCTGCTGCCCGCCAAGGACGCGACCGCCGCGAAGTCCGCCCTGGACGCCGCGGGCTGGACCGCGGGCGCGGACGGCGTGCGTGCCAGGAACGGGCAGAAGCTCGCGCTGCTGCTGTACTTCCCGACCAGCGTCGGCCAGGGCACCCAGGCGGCGGCGGAGCTGCTGCAGAAGGAGTGGACGGCGCTCGGCGCGGAGGTCACCGTTAAGGGCCTCAGCGACGCCGAGGTCGGGCAGCTCGTCGTCGGCGGGCAGGGTGCCTGGCAGGCGGCGATCCTGCCGCTCGGGGTCAACCTGCCGACCCAGCTGGTGCCGTTCCTGTCCGGCGCGACCCCGCCCAACGGCGTCAACCTGGCCTCGATCGACAACCCCGACTACACGGTCAGTGTGCAGGCGGCGTCCGCGATCGCGGGCAGCGGCGGCTGCGCCAAGTGGCAGGCCGCCGAGGAGGCGCTGTTCAAGCGGCTCGACGTGGTGCCGTTCGTGGACTCGACGGTGCCGATCTTCGGCAAGGGCGCCGCGTTCGAGCTGAGCCAGGGCAGCGTCACGCCCGGCTCGATCCGCATGCTCGCCTGACAGATCCGCGCCGCAGACGGTGCCATGACCCCCTTCCGGGTCATGGCACCGTCTGTTTCCTGCCGGGGTGGTGCGGGCGGACAGGGTCGACCGGGTCGCCTTGTGCGGGCGTACCAAGACCGGGTGGCGGCCGGGCGGGCAGGATCTGATCACCGAACCCGACGATGTGACGGAGGCCATGCCGGTGACCAGCACAACCGCCTCCACCGCCGTGTTCGCGAACCTCACCGGCAACCCCTGGCTGCGCTTCGCGGCCCGCCGGCTCGGCCGGCTGCTGTTCTCGGTGTGGGTGCTCGTCACGGCCGCGTTCCTGATGATCCACCTGATCCCGGGCGACCCGGTCCGGGCCGCGCTGGGCAACACCGCACCCGTGGAGCTGGTCGAGGCCCGCCGCGCGGCGCTGGGCCTGAACAACCCGCTCTGGCAGCAGTACGCCGACTACCTGCGCCACCTGTTCGCCGGTGACTTCGGCACCTCGATGCTGTCGGGCATGCCGGTGTCGCAGGTGATCGGCGACCGGCTGCCCGCCACGGCCGAGCTGGCCGGGCTCGCGTTCGCCCTGGCGGTGCTCGTGTCGATCCCGCTGGGCCTGGTCATGGCGGTGCTGACCCGGGGCGGGCGGCGTCGGCCGGTCGAGCTGGCGTTCACCTCCGGCAGCGTGCTGCTCGCGGTGGTGCCCGAGTTCCTGGTCGCGGTCGGGCTGGTCTACGTGTTCAGCGTCGAGCTGGGCTGGGCGCCGGTGGCGATGCGCCAGGGCGCGTCGTCGTACGTGCTGCCGGTGCTCGCGCTGGCGCTGGGACCGGCGTCGGTGCTGGCCCGCATCGTGCGGGTGGAGACGCTCGCGGTGCTGCAGGCCGAGTACATCCGCACCGCGCGGGCCAAACGCCTGCCGGACCGGCGGGTCTACCTGCGGCACGCGCTGCCCAATGCGCTGACCGCGACGATCACCGTCGGCGGGCTGCTGCTCGGCGGCATGGTCGCCGGCACGGTGCTGGCCGAGAACGTGTTCGCCTGGCCTGGCCTGGGCAGCACCATCGTCAGCTCGATCCTGGCCAAGGACTACCCGGTGGTGCAGGGCGTGGTGCTGGTGTACGGCCTGGGTGTGCTGCTGGTCAACCTCGTGGTCGACGTGGCGCTGGCGCTGCTCGACCCCCGTTCCACGATCAGGGAGAGCTGAGCGGTGACGTCGCGGGCGAGGTGGGCCGGGGTGCTGCGGACGCCGGTGGGCATGGCCACGGCGGTGCTGCTGGGCGTGGTGCTGCTGCTGGCGGTGGTCGCGCCGCTGCTGTGGGGCGGCCGGGCCGACGCGGTCGACACGGCGCACATCCTGGCCCCGGCGTCGGCGGAGCACTGGGCGGGCACCGACAACCTGGGCCGGGACATCTTCTTCCGGGTGCTGGTGGCCACGCGTACCTCGGTGTGGCTGGCGCTGCTGTCGACCGGCCTGGGTGTGGCCGTCGGGCTGCTGCTCGGCACCGCGCCGCTGCTGCTCGGGCCGCGACTGGGCCGCCTGGTCACGGCCGCGGTGAACATCGCCGTCGCGTTCCCCGGCCTGCTGCTGGCGCTGTCCTTCGCGGTGATCTTCGGGGCGGGTGCGAGCGGCGCCGTCCCGGCGATCGGGCTGGCCATCGCACCCGGGTTCGCCCGGCTGACGCAGACCCTGGCCGCGACCGTCGCCGGGCGCGACTTCGTGGCCGCCGCCCGGATCGCCGGCGTCGGGCGGGTCCGCGTGCTGCTGCGCCACGTGCTGCCCAACATCGCCGAACCGCTGCTGGTCAACGCGACGATGGCGGCGGGCGGCTCGCTGCTGGCCTTCGCGGGCCTGTCGTTCCTGGGCCTGGGCGTGCAGACGCCCGGCTACGACTGGGGGCGGCTGCTCGGCGAGGGACTGAACGGCATCTACCTCAACCCGGCCGCCGCGCTGGTGCCCGGCGTGGCCGTGGTGCTGGCGGGGCTGGCGTTCAACCTGGTCGGCGAGGCGGCGGCGAAAGCCGTCGGGCCGCGCACCACGACGGCGCCTGCCCGTGGCGCATCCGTCGACGTCGCCGCGCCTGCGGAACGGCGTGGCGCGGACCGCGCCGGTGTCGCCGGGCAGGACGATGCGGTGCTGGTCGTGGAGGATCTGAGGGTCTCCTTCGGACCGGTCACGCCGGTCCGCGGGGTCGGGTTCACGCTGCGGCGCGGCGAGGCGGTCGGCATCGTCGGGGAGTCGGGGTCCGGCAAGAGCCTGACCGCGCTCGCCGTCGCCCAGCTGATCGAGCAGCCGGGGCACGTCGCCGCACGGCGGCTGGAGTTCCTCGGCGACGATCTGCTGCGCACCCCGCCCCGGGCCCGGCCGCGGCTGCTCGGCACGTCCCTGACCATGGTCTTCCAGGACCCGATGACCTCGTTCAACCCGGTGCAGCGCATCGGCCGCCAGCTCGCCGAGGTCGCCGAGCAGCACCTGGGCCAGCGGCGCGGGCCGGCGCTGGCGCGGGCCGTCGACCGGCTGCGCGCGGTGCGCATCCCCGGCGCGGCACGCCGGGCACGCCAGTTCCCGCACGAGTTCTCCGGCGGCATGCGGCAGCGGGCCATGATCGGCATGGGCCTGATGGGTGAACCGAAACTGATCATCGCGGACGAGCCGACCACCGCGCTCGACGTGACCGTGCAGCGCCAGGTGCTCTCGCTGCTGGCCGAGGTGCGGGCCGCCGACGACGTCGCGGTCCTGCTGATCAGCCACGACCTCGGCGTCGTCGAGCAGGTCTGCGACCGGGTGCTGGTCATGTACGCGGGGCGGTTCGTCGAGGACCTGCCCGTGGCGCGGCTGCGCGGCGGGGCGCGGCACCCGTACACCCGGGCGCTGCTCGGGGCTGTGCCGGACCTGGCCACCGACCGCGACCAGCCGCTGGTGGTGATCCCCGGGCGGCCCGCCGACCCGGCCGCACCGCCGCCCGGCTGCGCCTTCGCGCCGCGTTGCCCGCTGGCCGACGATCATTGCGGACGCGCCGATCCCGCGCTCGTCGACGACGGCTCGGGCGGGCGGGTGGCGTGCTGGCACGCCGACGAGCGCCCCGAGCCGGTGCTGTCCGCCGCGACGGAAGGGGAGGGGCGATGAGCGAGCTGACCTTCGAGGACGTGACCGTGCGGTTCGGCAGCGGGCGGCGGGCCATGACCGCGGTCGACCGGGTGCACCTGACGGTGCCGTCCGGTGCCGTCGTCGGGCTCGTCGGCGAGTCCGGCTCCGGCAAGTCGACGCTGGCCAGGGCCGCCGTCGGGCTGACCCCGGTGGCCGGCGGGCGCATCCTGCTCGACGGGCGGCCGCTGCCGCGCGGCGGGCGGCGGCCACTGCAGATGGTGTTCCAGGACCCGTACTCCTCGCTCGACCCGCGGATGACGATCGGCTCCTCGATCGCCGAGGCGATCCCGCGCGGGGCGGTGGCGGGTGCGGCGGGCCGCCGCGACGAGGTGGCCCGGCTGCTGGAACTGGTGGGCCTGCCCGCCGACCGCGCCGCCTGCCACCCGGCCGAGCTGTCCGGCGGGCAGCGGCAGCGGGTCGCGCTGGCCCGGGCGCTGGCCGGACGGCCCGACGTGGTGATCGCCGACGAGATCACCTCGGCATTGGACGTGTCCATCCAGGGCACCGTGCTGAACCTGGTGCGCGACCTGCACCGCAGCCTGGGGCTGTCGATGCTGTTCATCACGCACGACCTGGCCGTGGTGCGCTACGTCAGCGACTACATCGCGGTGATGTACCTGGGCCGCATCGTCGAGTACGGTCCGGCCGCGTCGGTGCTCGCGGACCCGCAGCATCCGTACACCCGCGAACTGCTGGCCGCGGCACGGCGGCCGGGCGGCGCGACGTTCCCCGACGGCCCGCCGCCGCAGGTCGCCGACGCCGAACCGGCAGATCCACACCACCCGCCGGCCGGCTGCCGGTTTCACCCGCGCTGCCCGGTCGGTCCGCTGGTGCACGCGGACCGCGCCGTGTGCCGCGATGCCGCGCCGACCGGCGAGGGCCGTCGGCATCGGGCCGCCTGCCACTTCGCGGCGAGCGCCACCGAGCAGCCCGACGCATCCGGGAGCGGCCGCACGTCGCACCCGGCCGAGCGACCCGGCGCGACCACACCCGGCGGACCGCCGACGGACCCGCTGTCCTGACCCACGGGGCCCACCGCCGACCCGGCCGCGGCCCGCCCGACGAAGCAGTCGCCGCCCCACCGGGCGGCGCGACGACATCGACCTGACCGACCAGCGAGGAGATCCCGGTGACCACACGCCAGCGAATCGACGATCTGACCAAGTTCGCGGTGCCCGAGCAGCCCGCGCTGTCGCCCGACGGCGGCACGATCCTGTACGTGCTGCGCACCGCGGACGCCGAGTCCGACCGCAACCGGCACGCGATCTGGCGGGTCGGCACGCGCACCGGCGAGGCCGAGCAGCTCACCCGCGGTGACGCCGACTCGGCCCCGGCGTGGTCGCCGGACGGCACCCGGGTCGCGTTCCTGCGCGCCCAGGACGGCCCGGCGCAGCTGTGGCTGCTGCCCGCGGCGGGCGGCGAGCCGACCCGGCTGACCACGCTGCCGCTGGGCGCGGGCGCGCCGGTGTGGAGCCCCGACGGCACCCGCATCGCGTTCGGCGCGGCGGTCGACACGCATGCCGCCGACGGTGAGGACGACCCGGCCCGCGCCCGGCGGGCCAAGGCCCCGATCGTCGCCGACCGGCTCGACTACCAGGCCGACGGCGCGGGCCTGCTGCGCACGATGCGCAAGCACCTGCACGTGCTCGACGTCGCCACCGGCCAGGTGCGCCAGGTGACCGCGGGGGACTGGCACGCCGGTGACCCGTCCTGGTCGCCCGACGGCACCACGCTCGCCTTCGCCGCGGCCACCGCAGCCGACGCCGACCTGCGCGTACGCGTGCCCGTGCACGTTCTCGACGTCACCGACCCGGCGGCCGTGCCGCGTCAGGTCGGGCTCGCCGACGGCGTCGCCGGCCCGGTCGGCTGGACGCCCGACGGGCAGCACCTGCTGGTCGTCGGCGGCATCGACGGGCCGGTCGGGCACGCCCGGCTGCTGCGCCTGCCGCTGGACGGCGGTCCGGCCGTCGACCTGGCCGCGGCGCTGGACCGCAACGTCATGTCGGGCGGCCCCGGCTACCCGGGCGCCGTGCCCCGGTTCGTGGACGGCGGGCGCACCGTGCTGTTCTGCGTGCGCGACCGCGGCTGCACCCACCTGTACGCCGTGGACGCCGACGGCGGCACGCCCCGCCCGGTCCTCGCCGGTGCCGGGCTCAACGTGTCCGGCATGGCCGTCGCCGGGGACACCGCCGTCATCGTGCTGGGCACCCCCACGTCGTACGGCGAGATCGTGACCGTCGACCCGGTGACCGGCACGCGTGACGTGCGCACCTCGCACGGGCCCGACCTGTCCGGGCTGTTCACCCGCGAGGAGCGCGAGTTCACCGTCTCCGACGGCACGGTCGTGCACGGCTGGCTGGTTCGCGACCCCGCCGTCACCGGCCCGCGACCGCTGCTGCTGGACATCCACGGCGGCCCGCACAACGCCTGGAACGGCGCGGCCGACGAGATCCACCTCTACCACCAGGAACTCGCCGCCCGCGGCTGGACGGTGCTGCTGCTCAACCCGCGCGCCAGCGACGGCTACGGCGAGGACTTCTTCAACGCCGCGGTCGGCGCGTGGGGCGACGGCGACGCCAAGGACTTCCTGGAGCCGATCGACCAGCTCGTCGCCGAGGGGCTCGCCGACCCGGCGCGGCTCGCGGTCACCGGCTACAGCTACGGCGGGTTCATGACCTGCTACCTGACCAGCCGGGACGGGCGTTTCGCGGCGGCCGTCGCGGGCGGGGTCGTCAGCGACCTGGACAGCATGGCGGGCACGTCCGACCAGGGCCACTTCCTCGCCGTGCACGAACTCGGCGGGCTGCCGTGGCAGGACCCGGCCCGGTATGCCGCGATGTCGCCGTTCGCGCGGGTGGACCAGGTGCGCACGCCCACCCTCGTGGTGCACGGCGGCGCGGACCTGCGCTGCCCCGTCGGGCAGGCCCAGCAGTGGCACGCCGGGCTGCGCGAGAACGGTGTGCCGACCAGCCTGGTGCTGTACCCGGAGGGCTCGCACCTGTTCATCCTCGACGGCGCGCCCTCGCACCGCGTCGACTTCAACCGCCGCGTCGTCGACTGGGTCGAGCAGTACGCCGGGACCGGCCGCGCGCCGGTCGACGCCGCGCACTGGCAGCGCCGCCTGTCCGCGCTGGCCGCCAGGCACAAGGTGCCCGGTGCGACGCTCGGCATCCTGCGGGTCGGCGTCGACGGGCGGCCCGACGAGCTGGTCGAGGCCGCGTACGGCCTGCTCAACCGCGACACCGGCGTGACGGCCACCACCGACTCGGTGTTCCAGATCGGCTCGATCTCGAAGGTGTGGACCGCCACCGTCGCGCTGCAGCTGGTCGACGAGGGCCTGCTCGACCTCGACGCCCCGCTCTCGCAGGTGCTGCCCGAGCTGCGGCTGTCCGACCCGGACGTGGCCAAGCAGGTGACCATGCGGCACCTGCTGACCCACACCAGCGGCATCGACGGCGACGTGTTCGACGACACCGGCCGCGGCGACGACTGCCTGGAGGCGTACACCGCACTGCTGGCCGAGGTCGCGCAGAACCACCCGCTCGGCGCGACGTGGTCCTACTGCAACTCCGGGTTCTCGCTGGCCGGGTACGTCATCGAGCGGCTCACCGGCGGCACCTGGGACAAGGCGATGCGGGACCGGCTGTTCACCCCGCTCGGCCTGACCCGCACCGGCACCCTGCCCGAGGAGGCGCTGCTGCACCGTGCCGCCGTGGGTCACGTGGCAGGCCCGGACGGCGAGCAGCTGCGCGCCCCGGTCTGGGGCCTGCCCCGGGCGCTGGGCCCGGCCGGCCTGATCAGCGCCAGCGCCGCCGACGTGCTCGCCTTCGCGCGGATGCATCTGACCGGCGGACTCGCCGCCGACGGCACCCGCGTGCTGAGCGCGGACAGCACCGCCGCGATGGCGGAACTGCACGCCGACCTGCCCGACAAGCACTCCCTCGGCGACTCGTGGGGCCTGGGCTGGATCCGGTTCGGCTGGGACGGGGCGCGCCTGATCGGCCACGACGGCAACACCATCGGGCAGGCCGCGTTCCTGCGCATGCTGCCCGCGCAGGGTCTCGCCGTCACCATGCTCACCAACGGCGGCAACGCCCGCGACCTGTACGAGGAGCTGTACCGGGAGATCTTCGCCGAGCTCGCCGGGGTGGCCATGCCGCACCCGCTCGCCCCGCCGGCCGGCCCGGTCGCGTCGGACCTGACGCCGCACGTGGGCGTGTACGAGCGGGCCGGTTCCCGGGTGGAGGTGCTCGCCGACGGCGTGCTGCGGGTGACCATCACCGGGCCGCTGGCCTCGCTGATGCCGGACCCCGTGCACGAGTTCACGCTGACCCCGGTCGCCCCCGACCTGTACGTCGTGCGTGAGCCGGGCCAGCAGACCTGGACCCCGGTGACGTTCTACGGCCTGCCCACCGGCGAGCGGTACGTGCACTTCGGCGTGCGGGCCACCCCCAAGGTCGGCTGATGTCGCTGCTCACGCGGATGCACGACGCGCTGCCGGGCCTACTGGCCGACATCGAGGAACTCGTGACCTGCGAATCCCCGTCGGACGACCTGGCCGCGGTGGCGCGCAGCGCCGAGGTGGTGGCCCGCGTCGGCGGCCGCCGCCTCGGCGTCGCACCGGAACGCATCGTGCGCGACGGGCGCACCCACCTGCGCTGGCGCTTCGGCGCCGGCCCGGCGCGGGTGCTGCTGCTCGGCCACCACGACACGGTGTGGCCGATCGGTTCGCTGGCCACCCACCCGTTCACGGTGGACGGCGGGGTGCTGCGCGGGCCCGGCTGCTTCGACATGAAGGCCGGGCTCGCCATGATCTTCCACGCGGTGGCCGCGCTGCCGGACCGCGACGGCGTGACGATCCTGGTCACCGGCGACGAGGAGCTGGGCTCGCCCAGCTCCCGCACCCTGGTCGAGCAGGAAGCCACCGGCTGCGCCGCAGCCCTCGTCCTGGAAGCCTCCGCCCCCGGCGGCGCCCTCAAGACCGAACGCAAGGGCGTCTCCCTCTACCGGGTACGCGCCACCGGCCGCGCCGCCCACGCCGGCCTCGAACCCGAACGCGGCGTCAACACCACCATCGCCCTCGCCGAAGCAGTCCTCGCCGTGGCCGCCCTCGCCGACCCCACTCTCGGCACCACCGTCACCCCCACTCTCCTCACCTCCGGCACCACCACCAACACCGTCCCGGCCTCGGGCGAGTTCGCCATCGACGTCCGCGTCCGCACCCCCACCGAACAATCCCGCATCCACCTCAGCCTCCTCGGCGTGGAAAGGAAGGGCACCTTCCCATCGTTATCTGTAGCGGAAGGTGCCCTTCCTAACCATGCGGCGGCGTTGGAGCTGGTGGGCGGCCCGAACCGGCCGCCGCTGGACGCCGCGTCCTCGGCCGGCCTGTACGCCCGCGCCGAAAAGCTCGCCGCCGAACTCGGACTGCCCCCACTGACCTGCGCCGCCGTCGGCGGAGCGTCGGACGGCAACTTCACCGCGGGCGTCGGCACACCCACCCTCGACGGCCTCGGCGCGGTCGGCGGCGGCGCCCACGCCGACGACGAACACGTCCTGATCGCCGAACTCCCCACCCGCACCGCCCTCCTCACCGCCCTGACCACCGACCTCCTGACCTGACCGCCCCCGCCCGCCCCGCGCCCGCCCCGCGCGCCTTGATCGTTCGACTTGCCTGGCACATGGGCGAATGGCGCTCCATGATTCGCACGAGTGCCAGGCAAGTCGAACGATCTTGGGCGACTGTGCGCGAACGGTGCGCCCGGACGAAACGGGGGCCTGGTGTTGGCGGGTGGGACGAACTAGCCTTGCCGTCCTGCTCCTATGTTCGGACGGTGCTCGCGCCAGTGAAGATGAACCTGCGTTCCCAGGCCACCCTCGGCCGCGTCCTCGACGATCTCGGCGCGACGCTGCTCGAGCTGGTCCACGGCGACGCGGACCGCGGCGGCGACATCGGCGGCGTCGCCATCCACGACCCCCTCGAAGAGCCCGTGCTGCCGCAGCGCGCCCTCGTGCTCGGCGTCGGCCTGCGCGAACCCGCCGAGGTCGCGACGCTGTTGCGCACCCTGGGCCGGCACGACGCGACCGCCCTCGTGCTGCGCGCGCCGCTGGCGCTGACCCCGGAGCTCCGCCAGGCCGCCGACGAGTCGGGCGTGGCGCTGCTCGCGCTCACCCGCGGCGCGTCGTGGGCGCAGCTGGCCGCGCTGCTGCGGGCGCTGCTCGCCGAGGGCGACGTCGGCGACGCCGAACCGCAGACCATCGGGGGTATGCCCTCAGGTGACCTGTTCGCCCTGGCCAACGCGGTCGCGGCGCTGCTCGACGCGCCGGTGACGATCGAGGATCGCAGTTCCCG
Organism: Catellatospora chokoriensis; assembly: GCF_011297315.1. Lineage (NCBI taxonomy): Bacteria > Bacillati > Actinomycetota > Actinomycetes > Micromonosporales > Micromonosporaceae > Catellatospora > Catellatospora chokoriensis. Next base: position 3,969 of record NZ_JAAOTI010000037.1, on the reverse strand, counting down.
CGTGCTGGCGTTCTCCGGCCGCCAGGACGAGGCCGACCCGTCCCGGGTGGAGACGATCCTGGGTCGCCAGGTGCCCGAGTACTACGCGCGCATGCTGGCCGAGCGCGGCGTGTTCCGCGACCTGTACCGCAGTGACCAGCCGGTGTACGTCGAGCCGCCGGGCGAGCCGGGCGGGTTCAGCGTGCCGCGGGTGGCGGTCGCGGTGCGCGCGGGCGACGAGGTCCTCGGCTCGATCTGGGCGGCGGTGCGCGAGCCGTTGAGCGGCGAGCGCAGCCAGGCGTTGCGCGACGCGGCCCGCCTCGTGGCGCTGCACATGCTGCGCATCCGCGCCGGCGCGGACGTGGAACGGCGGCTGCGCGCCGACCTGCTGAGCACCGCGCTGGAGGGCGGCGCGGGAGCGCGCGAGGCGCTGCACCGCCTCGGCCTGGCCGATCAGCCCGTGGTGGTGCTGGCACTGGCCATGCTGCCGCCCGGCAACGAGTCGATCGGCGCGGACGTCAACCTGACCAGCGAGCGCCAGCGCCTCGCCGACGGCCTCGCGATGCACCTGAGCGCCGTGCATCCGCGCTGCGTCGCGGCGCTGGTCGGCGACGTCGCGTACGGGCTGCTGCCGGTGCCCCGCGACGGCGACGGCGAGCAGCGCGCGCTGCGTATCGCGACCGACTTCCTCGACCGGGTCGGCGACCGGGTGCGCGCGGTGATCGGCATCGGCGCGGTGGCGGCGGACGCGGGCGGCCTCGCCGACGCGCGGGCCGGGGCCGACCGGGCGCTGCGGGTGCTGCGTTCCGGCCCGGCGCACGGCACGCACGGGCACCGCGTGGCGCGGCTGGCCGACGTGCACGTGGAGTCGCTGGTGCTGGAGTTGCGCGACCTGGTGGCGGCGCGCGGCGACCGGCCGACCGGGCCGGTCGCGCGGCTGTTCGCGTACGACGAGCAGCACCACGCGAACCTGGTGGACACGCTGCGGGCGTGGCTGGACGCGTTCGGCGACGTCATCGCGGCGTCGGCGGCGATGTACGTGCACCCGAACACGTTCCGCTACCGGCTGCGCCGCCTGGCCGAGGTCGGCGGCCTGGACCTGACCGACCCGGAGGCTCGCTTCGCCGCCATGCTCCAGCTGCGCGTGATCACACCGGAGCAGCGCCGGGCCTGAGGGTCAGGGCCGGGCGGCGTCGTCGCCTCCGCTGCGCCGATGCCTGAGGAACGCCAGGTCGTCGCGGCGTGCGTGATCGTGGGCCACGCTACTCGGACTCGCGCCGTGCACCGTCTGCGCGTGCAGGTCCGCGCCCGCGTCGAGCAGCGCGCGGATCAGCGCCGGGTCGCCGCCGTTCATCACGGCCACGTACAGCGGGGTGCGGCCGATGCGGTCGGGCACGTCCACCGGCAGGCCGGCGGCGTCGAGCAGCGGCAGCAGCCGGGCGTGGTCGACCCACATCGCCATGTGCCGCAGCGACCAGCCGCCGCCGTCGCGCATCAGCGGATCGACCACACCCCGGGCCAGGGCGTCGAGCAGCCAGTCGGTGTCGCCGTCGAGCATCTGCTCGCGCACCCGCCTGCGCTGGGCGGTGAGCCCCTTCGGCAGCCGGCCGACCCCGGACAGCCAGGTGTCGCGTACCGCGAAGCAGCCCGCGCCCGGCCCGCCCAGCACCCGCAGCGTCTGTTCCCGGCGCAGCTCGTCGGCATCGTGGTCGTGCAGCCGCAGCGCCCCGTCCCGCACGCTGACCACATGCCACTCGCCCCGGCAGCGCACCCGGACCGGCGCACCGGGCTCACCCGCCGCCGGTTCCGGCGCACGCCCGGTCGGCATGGCAGGGGCTGGGGCGGCCACGGGTCCGGGGCGGGCCGGCGCGCGGCCGGCCGGTCGGGGCGGGGCCGCGTGCGGCAGGGCCGGCAACAGGGCGGCGCGCAGCAGCGGGTGCAGTTCGGCGGGGGTCAGCAGCCCGGCGTGGAGCAGGGCCAGGTCGGCCGGGACCGGGCCGCTCGCGACCTGTGGCGGGCCCTCGTTGTACTCGTGCGGGTCGGACTCCGCCGCGATCAGATCGTCGCCGACGCTCACGTTGAGATGTGCCCCGAACAGCGTGTCCACCCGCTCGGCGGGAAACCGGGGGCGCTGGGCGAAGGTCGCGGCCGCGGCGCGGATCTCGTCGGCGAGCCCGACCGGGCAGGTCGGCCCGGCGGAGCGGCGCTGCAGCGCCTTGGTCTCGGTGAACGGGATCTCGATGCCGCAGGCGTGCCAGGCGGCGGTGTGCTCGCCCGCGGCCAGCATCAGGTAGACACGTTCGGTCGCGGCGGCCGTGTCGTCGCCGGTCCCGAGCGCGGACCAGGGCAGCGGCGAGCCGTCGGGTGCGAGCAGCGGCGGCCGGTCCGCCGCGCAGCCCCACGCGGTACGCAGTGCGTCGGTCTCGCGTACGTCCCAGTTGTGGCGCGGTGCCACGTACCAGCGGTGCCATTCCAGCTCGCTGAGTGTCAGCACGTCCACGCGCAGCCGTTGCGGGCCGGTCGGCGACAGCGGCAGGCGCACCCGGATCAGCGGGGTGCCGTGGTCCACGGCACGCGGCGCGAGCACGGCGCTGGTCCGGGCCCGCAGCGTGGTCATCCCGCCCTGGTGCCGGGGCAGGTGCCAGAGCAGCAGGTCCAGGGCCAGGTGGTGGAGATCATCGTCGATGTCGGCCGCGGCCTGCGTGCCGAACCGCTCCCGCACCGCGTCCAGGTCCACCTCGATGTCGGCGTCGGCGAACGCGGCGGCCGCGCGCCAGTCACCGGCGGCGCGGGCGCTCGCGGCGGCGGCGACCGCCGCGGGGGAGGGCATGCGGTCGCGGATGCGCCGCCACTGCGTCAGGTCCGGCCGCAGCAGCGTGATCATCCGCACACCTCCTCCGACGGTGGGTGGCAGGCCGACCGGATTCGAACCGGCGTCCTCCAACTGCGCGAAGTGGCGCGACGACCTCTGCGCTACGGCCTGCCGCCGGCAGCGTACCCAGCGCCTCCGACAGCGGACGCGGGTGTGTGGGACGTGACCGGCAGGCCTAAGGTGTCCCCTGGTCGCGAATCGGGTTCGCACATCGGGCATCGGAAGGTCATGAGCAGCCACACCACCACCGCCAAGGCAGTCGAGTACGCCATTCCTGCCGTCGTCGACAGTCCTGAGGGGGCGCGCCCGCCCGCCGGTCGGCTCGGTGGCTGGTTGCTGCAGCATCGGGTGCAGCCGGTGGGTCCGGAGGCTGATGAGAGTCACGCCAAGCCGCAGTCGTGGTGGAAGGTGATGTGCCTGACCGGTGTCGACTACTTCTCGACCCTGGCGTATCTGCCCGCGATCGCGGCGACTGCGGCGGGTGCGTTGTCGCCGTTGGCGACGTTGCTGATCGTGGCGTTGACGTTGCTGGGCATGTTGCCGATGTATCGGCGGGTGGCGAAGGAGAGTCCGCACGGGCAGGGTTCGGTGGCGATGCTGGAGGATCTGCTGCCGTTCTGGCGGGGTAAGGCGTTCGTGCTGGTGCTGCTCGGTTTCGTGGCGACGTCGTGGATCATCACGATCACGCTGTCGGCGGCTGACGCGTCGGTGCATCTGCTGGAGAACCCCCTGGCCCCGCATTTCCTGGAGGGGCATGCGGTCACGATCACGGTGGTGCTGCTGCTGATCCTGGGCGGGGTGTTCCTGCTCGGTTTCAGTGAGGCCGTCGGTGTCGCGATCCCCCTGGTCGCGGTGTTCCTGGGCCTGAACGCGGTGATCGCGGTGTACGGGCTGGTCGAGGTGTTCACCACGCCCGGCGCGTGGACGGGCTGGGCGGATGCGTTGATCAGTGGTGGTGGCGGTTTCGGTGGGATGCTGGGCCCGGCGGTGTTGGCGTTTCCGCTGCTGGTGCTGGGCTTGTCCGGGTTCGAGACCGGCGTGAGCATGATGCCGCTGGTCGCCGCCGAGGGTGAGGACGGCCGCGCGCGGATGGCGTCGCGGGTGCGTAACACCCGCAA
>NZ_JAAOTI010000036.1:0-84673 GCF_011297315.1 Catellatospora chokoriensis | reverse complement strand
GGTCAAGCTCTGCTACAACGACTACAACATCGAGAACTGGAGCTACGGCAAGACCCAGGGTGTGTACCGCATGATCCAGGACTTCAAGTCCCGCGGCGTGCCCATCGACTGCGTCGGCCTGCAGACCCACTTCACCGGCGGCAGCTCGCTGCCCGGCAACTTCCAGACCACGCTGTCCAGCTTCGCCGCCCTCGGCGTGGACGTGGCCCTGACCGAGGCCGATGTGACCAACGCGTCGACCTCGCAGTACTCCGGCCTGACCCAGGCGTGCATGAACGTGCCACGCTGCATCGGCATCACCGTGTGGGGCGTGCGCGACAGCGACTCCTGGCGTTCCGGCGAGAGCCCGCTGCTGTTCGACGGCAACGGGAACAAGAAGTCCGCCTACACCTCGGTGCTCAACGCTCTCAACGCCGTCAGCCCGACGACGCCGCCGAGCTCGAGCCCGCCGGCGGGCGGCGCCGGCACGATCGTCGGGGTGCAGTCGGGTCGGTGCGTCGACGTGCCCAACGCGACGCAGAACAACGGCACCCGGGTGCAGCTCTACGACTGCAACACCCAGGCCAACCAGCGATGGACCTACACCACCGGCAAGCAGCTGAACGTGTACGGCGGCAAGTGCCTCGACGCGAACGGGCAGGGCACCGCGAACGGCACCGCGGTGATCATCTGGGACTGCAACGGGCAGACGAACCAGCAGTGGAACGTCAACTCCAACGGCACCATCAGCGGCGTCCAGTCCGGCCGCTGCCTGGACGTGTGGGGCACCGGCAACGGTCAGCAGATCCAGCTGTACGACTGCCACGGCCAGACCAACCAGCAGTGGCGGACCCAGTTCGGCAGCTCCCCGTCGCCGTCGCCGTCAGCGCCCCCGTCATCGCCACCCCCGGGTGGCTGCGCGCTTCCCTCGACGTACCGCTGGACCTCGACCGGCGCGCTGGCCAACCCGCAGAACGGATGGGTCTCGCTCAAGGACTTCACCAACGTCGTCTACAACGGCCGGCACCTGGTCTACGGGTCGAACGTCAACAGCGCAGGCTCCTACGGCTCGATGAACTTCAGCCTGTTCACGAACTGGTCCGACATGGCATCGGCCGGCCAGACGGGCATGGGCCAGGGCACGGTGGCGCCGACGCTGCTGTACTTCGCCCCGAAGAACATCTGGGTGCTGGCGTACCAGTGGGGACCGACCTCGTTCAGCTACAAGACGTCGAACGACCCGACCAACGCCAACGGCTGGTCCTCGCCGCAGACGCTGTCCACCGCCAGCCTTCCCGACGCCCCGTACGGCGTGATCGACCAGACGCTCATCGGCGACGACCAGAACATGTACCTGTTCTTCGCCGGGGACAACGGCAAGATCTACCGGTCCAGCATGTCGATCGGGAACTTCCCCGGCAGCTTCGGCTCGAACTACACGACGATCATGACCGATTCGACCAACAACCTGTTCGAGGGCGTCGAGGTCTACAAGGTCCAGGGCCAGAACCAGTACCTGATGATCGTCGAAGCGATCGGCAGCCAGGGGCGCTACTTCCGCTCGTTCACCTCCAGCAGCCTGAGCGGCTCGTGGACCCCGCAGGCCGCCACGGAGAGCAACCCCTTCGCCGGCAAGGCCAACAGCGGTGCCACCTGGACCAACGACATCAGCCACGGTGATCTGGTCCGCAACAACCCCGACCAGACCAAGACCATCGACCCGTGCAACCTCCAGTTCCTCTACCAGGGCAAGAACCCCAGCGCGGGAGGCGACTACAACCTGCTGCCGTGGCGGCCGGGTGTGCTGACCTTGCAACGTTAGGGACAGGGGACTGCTCATCGCAGACCGATCCCGTTGCTGACCGCTCGGGCGTGTCCGGCGTCGACCGGCGCCGGACACGCCCGACGGGCGCCGGTCGCGCCGCCCGCCTCGATCGAGCGGCTTCACGCCGTATCAGCTCATGGTCCTGCTCTCCGGCCTCTTGCAGGGCTTGGTCCGCGACGGCGTGTCCGGGCTGCAGCAACTGCCGGTCACCTCGCTGGCCTTCAGTCACGGGGTCGCGCGCGACGCCGCGTTCACCCGCAGCGTCATCAGTCTCGACGCGGTGGCCGCCTGGTCCGGCCGGCCGGGTGTGACCCAGGCCGCCCCGTTCGGCAGCGCCCTCATCAACGCCCGCAGCAGCTCCGGCGTCGAGATCGACCTCGCGCTGTTCGGGGTCGAGCCCGGATCCTTCCTCACGCCGAAGGTCGCCACCGGGTCACCGCTGGCGGCCCCGGACGGCATCGTGGTCAGCAGCACCGCGGCCGACGCGGGTCTGCGGCTCGGTGACACCGTCACCGTGGACCGGCTCGGCACCCGGCTCACCGTCGTCGGTGTGCTGGCCGAACAGCACACCTTCGGCCACGTCGACGTCGCATACCTGCCGCTGGCCGCGTGGCAGGCGATCCACGCGGGCGCCGGACCGGGCGAACCCGTCCCCGACCGCGCCCGCCAGGAGATCACCGCCGTCGCGGTCCGGGGCACCGCCGTCGATCTCGCCGCCGGCGACGCCGCCGCGGGCACCGAAAGCATGACCCTGCCCGAGTCGTACGGCGCCTCGCCCGGCTACACCGCCGAAACGTCGACCCTGACCCTCATCCAGGTGTTCCTGTACCTGATCTGCGCACTGGTGGCGGGCGCGTTCTTCACCGTCTGGACCGTCCAGCGCAAGCACGAACTCGCCGTGCTGCGCGCCCTGGGCGCGCCCACCGGCTACCTGCTGCGCGATGGGCTGGCGCAGGCTCTGGTGCTGCTGCTTGCCGCGGCCGCCGTCGGCATCGGCGCCGGAGTCGGGCTGGGCTCCTGGGTCGGGGGCGGCGTGCCGTTCGCACTCGACGTTCAAGCTGTCGCGGTCGCCGCCGCGCTGTTGGTGGGTCTGGGACTGACCGGAGCCGCAGTGGCCATTGCTCGCATCGCCGCCGTCGACCCGGCGACCGCACTGGGAGGAAGCAGATGAACACCCCCACCGAGACCATCCGGCAGGCCGCATCCCCGGGCACGCACGACCCCGCCCAAGGTCTGGCCATGCGGGAGGTGACCCTGCTGCTCGGCGACGGCGAGGACACCGTACGCGCACTGGATGGCGTGCACCTCACCGTGGCCGCAGGCGAGTTCACGGCCGTCGTCGGGCCGTCCGGATCCGGCAAGTCCAGCCTGCTGGCGGTGGCCGGTGGGCTGGCCGTGCCCGACTCGGGGACGGTGACCATCGCCGGGCGCCCGATGACGGCGGTTGCCCGGCGAGCCCGCACCGCCCTGCGGCGGGACCTGGTGGGATTCGTGTTCCAGTCCGGCAACCTGCTACCCGCGCTGACGGCCCTGGACCAGTTGCGACTGCTGAGACGGTTCGCCTCAGCGGACGCGGTCCACCGCGATCCGATGGAACTGCTGGCCGAGGTCGGCATGGCAGGCAAGGCCGACCGGCGGCCTCACCAGCTCTCCGGCGGCGAGCGCCAGCGGGTCGGGATCGCCCGCGCGCTGGTCACCGGTCCGCGGCTGCTGCTGGTCGACGAGCCGACCGCTGCCCTCGACCAGGCGCGCAGCCGCGACATCGTGCAGATGCTCGCCCGGGAGACCCGCCGGCACGGGGTCGCCACGGTGATGGTCACCCATGACACCGAGGTGCTGCAGTACTGCGACTCCGTCTACGAGATGATGGACGGTGCACTGAGCAGGGTCTGACCGCGGGGGAGGGTGCGTGCCGAAGATTCAGGCGGCCACGGTCGCCGAGCACCGGTCGTTGCAGCGCAGGGCCTTGCTCGACGCTGCCCGTGACATCCTGGCCTTGGGCGCACCCGAGGCGCCGAGCCTGTCCGCTGTCGCACAGCGGGCAGGCTTGGCACGTTCCAGCGTCTACCTGTACTTCCGATCACGCGAAGACCTGCTCGAAGCCGTCATCGCGGACATGTTCCCCCGCTGGTCGGGCTTCGTCGCAGAGCGCATGGACAGTGCGGCGACTGCCGCCGAGCAGGTCCTGGCGTACGCCGACGCCAACCTGGAGCTGGTCGCCCAGGGCGAACACGCCGTCATGCGCGGCCTGGCCATGGCGGCGCCCGGAGCGGCCCTGGCCGAATCAAGCCGGGTGCTGCACGAGCAGTTGCGCGTGCCGCTCGTCGACGCGCTCGCCCGGTCGGGGGCGGCGCAGCCGCAGCACACGGCCGAACTGATCCAGGCGGTGGTGCGGGCCGGATCTCAGATGATCGAAGACGGAGTCCGGCCGGAAGACGTTCGAGGTCTGGTCGAGCAGCTGCTCGAGCCGTACCTGCACGCTGCGGACAGGTCCCGAGCCGTCGGGTGATCTCCCCCGCGCCGGGGACGCTGCGAGGCTGGGGGCCGACGAGGGTGGCCAGTGATCGGCCTCTGTCGATGGGTTCGACGATCGGGGAAGCGACGTCGGCCGGTGCGGTCCCGGCGGCCTCCAGCGCGTCACGGCAAGCGCTTGGCCAGCACCTGCTCGACGCGCAGCTTCTCCCGTACCGACCGCAGATCATCGGCCGTCAGGGTCACGAGGTGCGCCACCCGGGCAGCGTGGTTCCACCACGCCGGGCCTGCGGTGCAACCGTGATGTAGGCGTCGAGTAACCGGCCTCCCGCAGGCTGTCGCGGCATTCATCCTTTCGCGACAGTGGGGGCCGGGCGCCATGATGCGTCGTCTGTTCTTTTACTTCTGCGCCGCGGCGCTGCTGCTGCCGGCCGTGCCGGCGACGGCCGCGCCGCCCGCGTCACCGGCCGCCTGTGCCGAGCAGCCGACGGCACCGGAGGCGGCGCAGGCGGCCGCGCTCGCCGCCGCCTGCGACCGGCCGGTGGAGATCGAGGCGGCGCGCACCGAGTACGCCGAGGTGTACGCCGAGCCGTCCGGCACCCGGACCGTCGTCAGCTCGCTGGTGCCGCAGCGGGCCCGCACGCTGGACGGCAGGTGGGGCAGCGTCGACCCGACACTGGTCCGGATCGGGCAGGAGCTGGCGCCCACGGCGATCGCCGCGCAGGTGCGCTTCTCCACGGGGGGATCCGGGCCGTTCGTGACGATGCGCCGCGACGGGCACACGTTCTCGCTGTCCTGGCCCACGGCGCTGCCCGCGCCGGTGGTGAGCGGTGACAGCGCCGTCTACCGGGAGGTGCTGCCGGGAGCCGACCTGGTGGTCCGCGCGACCGCGGAAGGTTTCGTGCACCTGCTGCGGGTGCGCACCCGGCAGGCGGCCACCGACCCGCGCGTGCGGGACGCGCGGTACGTCGTCGGCGGGGACGCGGTGCTGGAGCACACCGCGGACGGGGGCCTGCGCGCCCGGGTGGGGCAGTTGCAGGTCGCCGCGGCGCAGGCGCCCGTCATGTGGGACACGCCGGCGGTCGGCCGCAGCGGCCGGGAGCTGGCGCTGATCGGTCTGGACCGGGAGCCCGCGCGCCGGGTCGCGGCGGTCACCGGCCGGGTCTCCGGGCGGCAGCTGCTGCTGTCACCGGACCGCGGGCTGCTCGACGATCCGGCGGCGCGGTTCCCGATCGAGATCGATCCGCTGTTCATCTCCGGCGTGGGGCAGTGGGCCTACGCGTCGGAGGACAACCAGAACGGCAACACCATGGACTCGAAGATCGCGGCCGGTGACCCGAACCCGGCAGCGGTCGCGCTGCGGGTCGGCAACGACCCGGACTCGACCCACCAGTACCGCACGTTCCTGCGGTTCACCGTCAGCGAGGCCAGGGGCCGGCAGATCCTGTCGGCGAAGATCGCCGGGCGGGTGGACCACACCTGGAAGTGCGGCGAGAACCGGTCGAACTACTTCTACCGCACCGACGGCATCTCCGCGACGCCGCGCCAGGGGTGGCCCGGTCCGGCGCTGCGGGTCAAGCTCGGCAGCAACAGCGTGCACGCCAACGAGGCCGACTGCGGCGAGGCGAACATGCCGTTCGAGGTGAGCAGCGGCACCCTGGTCGGCGACCTGCAGGCGTTCGCCGACGGCGGCCAGGACTACTACTTCGTCGGCGTGGCCGCGGCCGAGGACCTGCAGGGGACCAACGACCGGCACACGGAGCGCTACATGCGCTACTTCCTCAACGACTTCAAGCTGCACGTCACCTACAACACCCGGCCCAACAAGCCGGACAGCCTGACGGTGGACGGCAAGGCCTGCGCGACCGGCGCGAACCGGCCCTTCGTCAAGACGGTGACGCCGACGCTGCGCGCCCGGGTCACCGACAACGACGGCGACACCATGCAGGTCTGGTACGCCTACGCGAAGTGGAACGGCGCGTCGTTCGTCGACCTGGCCGGCGGTTACCAGGACGGAGTGCCCAACGGCGGCACGTCGCTGCTGACCACGCAGTCGCTGACCGACGGCGGCGTGTACACGTTCCGGGCACAGTCCAACGACTCCCCGTCGCACTCGCCGTCGCTGGCCTCCGACGTCACCGGCGTGCCCGGCAGCTGCGAGTGGCAGGTCGACGTGAGCCCGCCCGCCGTGCCGACGGTCACTGGTGACGTCTACAAGGAGGGCCCGACCGGTTGTTCCGGCGGTGCCTGCGGCGGCGTGGGCAAGATCGGGCGGTTCACGTTCAGCAGCTCGGCCGACACCCAGCATTTCCTGTGGGGCTTCACCTCCCCGCCGCAGACGGTGGCGACGCCGCAGGCCGTGGGCGGCAGCGTGAGCGTGGACTTCACCCCGACCTCGTCGGGACCGCGCACCCTGTACGTGCGGGCCGTGGACCGGGCCGGCAACGAATCGAACCGGACCTACCAGTTCTACGTCGCCGCGCAGAGCACGGCGCTGGGCCGGTGGCGGCTGGACGAGCCGGCCGGCAGCACCGTGCTCGTCGATGACACCGGGCAGGGTCGTGACGCGACGCTCACCGGTGGCACGCTCGGCGTACGCGGCCGGATCGCGCCCGGCAACGACGGCGCCCGCCGCACCGCGCTGCGCCTGGACGGCATCGACGACATGGCGGCCACCGCCGGACCGGTGCTGGCCGACACCAGCCAGAGTTTCAGCGTCGCGGCCTGGGTGAACCTGCGCGCCAACACCGCCAGCAGCACCGCGGTGGCGCAGGTCGGCGCGCACAACGGGGCCTTCCTGCTGGAGTACTCCCAGGCGTGGAACGTGTGGAAGATGACCGCGCCGTCCACGGACTCCGCCAGCCCGGCGGCCTGGCCCGGTCCGATCTCGACCAGCACGCCGCGGCTGAACGTGTGGACGCACCTGGCCGGGGTCTACGACGCGACGACCCGGGAGATGCGCCTGTACGTCAACGGGGTGCTGGAGGGCACGGCCACGGGCGTGAGCGTGTGGGACGCCGACGGGCCGCTGCACATCGGGCAGGGCATGCCGGGCACGGCGTTCGCGGGCAGTGTCGCCGAGGTCGAGGTCTGGGAGCGGGTCATCAGCGCGACCGAGGTGTTCGACCTGGCCGACCCGGTGCGCAACGCGCTGGTGGCCCGCTGGGACATGTCCGACGTCGGGCCCGGCCCGACCTACGACGCCTCGGCGCTGGCCCACGACCTGGACTTCTTCCCGCAGCCGGGCGGCCCGCAGATCCCGCCCGCGGGTGCCGGGCACACCGGCACCGGGATGCTCCTGGACGGGGTGGACGACCACGCGCTGACCACCGAGCCGGTGCTGCGCACCGACCAGTCGTTCACCGTGTCCGCCTGGGCGTACCTGCCCGCCGGGGTGACCGGCGACCGGGCCGTGTTCTGCCAGCAGGGCGTGCAGTCGTGCGGCATCGGCCTGCGGTTCGACGCGGCCGCCGGCCGCTGGCAGGCCGTCTACGGCGCGCCGGACGGCCAGTCCGGCTCGGGGGTGCGCGTGCAGTCCGCGGCCGCGCCCGCCCGTGACGCGTGGACGCAGCTCGTCGCGGTGTACGACGCGCAGCGGGCCGAACTGCGCCTGTACGTCAACGGCACGCTGCAGGGCGCCGCGGCCGTGACCAGCCCGTGGAGCGCCGACGGCCCGGTGAACCTCGGCCGCATGTGGTCGCTGGGCGCCGCGGCCAACCACTGGCAGGGCTACGTCGACGAGATCCGCGTGTACCAGGGCGTCGTCGCCGACCTGAGCCGCATCCCCTGACCGTGACCGGCTGGGGCCGCCGCCCATCAGCGGCGGCCCCGGCCGCGCATGTCCGGCACCACCCCACCCCCGACCTGGAGGACTCTCCGATGTACCGCAACGGCAGAAGCCGTTTCCGGGCCCGGCTCGCGGCCGCCGCCGCCGTGCTCACGGCCTCCACCCTGCTGGCAGCGACCCCCGCCGCCGCCGCGCCGTACCGTCCCGGCAGACCGCAGCGGGAACCGACCGTCCCCGGGGTGACCTTCACCCCACCGGCAGTGGCGGTGCCGCCGACCGGGACACCGTTCCGGCCGCCGGCACCGCTGTGGCCCACTGGCGCCAGCGCCGAGGTCGACCTGACCGGCACCGCCACCGGCCGGACCGCCGACGGTGCGGTGGCCGTGAGCGGTATGCCGGTGACCGTCAGCGGCGTCGACGCCCGCTCGCCGCAGCGGCTGCGGGTCGACAACCTGGGCCGCCGCGCGGGGCTGGACGGCATCGTGCTGCGCGTCGCACCCACCGACGCGACCAAGTCCGCCGACGCGACCGGGTCCGTCGACGCGGCGGGCAGGTCCGGCAGCGCGCGGGTGAGCGTCGACTACCGCACGTTCCGGTGGGCCTACGGCGGCGACTGGGCGTCCCGGCTGACCCTGCAGCGGCTGCCGGAGTGCGCGCTGAGCACCCCGCAGGCGCCCGCGTGCCGCGGGGTGCCGGTCACCGGCGTCCGCAACGACGTCGTGACCGGACAGCTCAGCGGCCTGGTCGACGTGGCGTCCGCCGGGGGAGTCCTGCTCGCGGTGACCGCGGGCAGCTCCGGCGGCGGCGGCGACCACAAGGCCACGTCGCTGGCGCCGTCGGCGACCTGGAGCGCGGGCGGCAACTCCGGCGACTTCTCGTGGACCTACCCGATGCGTATGCCGCCGGCGATCAACGGCCCGAAGCCGTCGGTGAGCCTGCAGTACTCGTCGGCGTCGGTGGACGGGCGGATGGCCTCGACCAACAACCAGGCGTCATGGATCGGCGACGGGTTCGACTGGCAGCCCGGCGCGATCGAGCGCCGCTACAACGCCTGCGCCGAGGACATGGGCGACGGGGCCAACAACACGGTCAAGACCGGCGACCAGTGCTGGGAGACCGACAACGCGACGCTGTCGCTGCCCGGCCACGCCGGAGAGCTGATCAAGGACGCCGCCGATCCGAACCTGTGGCACCTGCGCTCTGACGACGGCACCCGCGTCGAGCGGCGCACCGGCGGCCCGAACGGCGACAACGACGGCGAGTGGTGGCTGGTCACCACGGTCGACGGCACGAAGTACTGGTTCGGCGGCCGGTCCGGGGCCGACTCGACGCTGACCGTCCCGGTGTACGGCAACCACAGCGGCGAACCGTGCCGCCAGACCGCGTTCGCCGACTCGTGGTGCCGGCAGGGCTACCGGTGGCTGCTGGACTACGTCGTCGACCTCAACGGCAACACGATGACCTACACCTACACCAGGGAGACCAACAAGTACGGCCGCAACAACAAACCCGAGGACGACACCGGCTACGACCGCGACGGCTACCTCGCGAAGATCGAGTACGGCACCCGGGTCGACCTCGCCGGTCCGGCGCCCGCGCAGGTGATCTTCTCGGTCGCCGACCGGTGCCTGGCCGGCTGCACGGTCAAGGACGGCGCGCACTGGCCCGACGTGCCCTTCGACCGCGAGTGCGCGGCGGCGACCTGCCTGCCGTCGCAGAACTCGCCGACGTTCTGGAGCACCAAGCGGCTCAGCGCGGTCACCACCCGGGTGTGGAACGGCACGACCCACACCGACGTCGAGTCGTGGACGCTGACCCACACGTTCCCCGACTCGGACTCCCCGACGCTGTGGCTGTCGAAGCTGTCGCACACCGGCCTGGTCGGCACGGCGACGCCGGTGCCGGACACCACGTTCGTCGGGGTGGTCATGCCCAACCGGGTCGACACCGACAACGACCAGTTCCCGGCGCTGAACCGCTACCGGATGAAGACCATCAACTCCGAGACCGGCGGCAAGCTCGACCTGACCTACACCGACCCGGACTGCGTACGCGGCAGCCGGGTGCCGGACAAGACCGCGCTGCACAACAACACGCTGCGCTGCTACCCGGTGAAATGGCAGCCGGAGGGCCAGACCGAGCCGATCGACGACTTCTTCCACCGGTACCTGATCAAGGATGTGGTGGAGGCGGACCTGTCCGGCTCGTCGTCGCGGGTGCTGACGCACTACGACTACGTCGGCGACCCGGCCTGGCACTACACCGACGACGACGGCTTCCTCAAGAAGGAGTACAAGACCTGGTCGGTGTGGCGCGGCTACGCCACCGTGCGCACCACCAAGGGCGACCCCGGCGAGCAGACCCGGGAGGAGCGGCGCTACTTCCGCGGCATGCACGGCGACAAGCTGCCCACCGGCACCCGCTCGGTGGTGCTGCCCGCCATCGCCACCGGCGGCGTGCCCGCGGTCGCCGACGAGGACGCGTTCTCCGGCATGACCCGGGAGACGATCACCTACAACGGGCCCGGCGGAGCGGAGGTGTCGGCCACCGTCACCGAGCCCTGGCAGTCGGCGCCCACGGCCAGCCGCACGATCAACGGCGTGACCGTGCACGCCCGGCGCACCGGCCAGCTGGCCGAGCACCAGCGGACCACCCTGGACAAGAACAGGCCCGCCCGGACCGGCACGACCGTCAGCGAGTTCGACGCGTACGGCATGGTGGTCAAGCGGGAGGAGCACGGCGACGACGCGGTCGCCGGCGACGAGCGGTGCCTGCTGACCGACTACGTGCGCAACAACTCGGCGTGGATCCTGGACCGGGTCGGCCGGGAGCGGACGTACGCGGTCGACTGCGCGAAGGTCGCCGCCGGCGGCCTGACCGCCGACGACGTGATCAGCGACGACAAGACCAGCTACGACGGGCTCGCCTGGAACGCCGCGCCGACCCGCGGCCTGCCCACGCGGCTGGAGACGCTGTCGTCGTACGCCGGGGGCGTCGCCGCGCACCAGGTCGAGCAGCGCAAGACCTACGACGCGCACGGCCGGGTCTACGAGACCTGGGACGTGCGCGGCGGGCGGTCCACCAGCTCCTACACCCCACCGGTCGGCGGGCCGGTCACGGCCAACACCGAGACCAACGCGATGGGCTGGATCAAGGTCACCGACGTGAGCCCGGCCTGGGGTTCGCTGACCGGCTCCGTCGACACCAACGGCCGCCGCCTCGACTACGCCTACGACGGGCTGGGCCGGCTCACCGCGGTCTGGCTGCCCGGCCGGGACAGGTCCAGCCAGTCGCCGAACGTGCGCTACGAGTACCTGGTGCGCAACAACGCGCCGACGGTCATCACCACGCAGCGCCTCAACGCCGCGGGCGGCTACATCACCAGCTACCTGCTGCACGACAACCTGCTGCGGCTGCGCCAGACCCAGGAGCCCGACGCGGCGGGCGGGCCCGGCGCGGTGGTCACCGACACCTACTACGACTCGACCGGCCGGGCCGCCAAGACGCACAACACCTACCTCGCGGTGACCGCGGCGCTGCAGCCGGTGCCGCCGAGCACCCAGCTGTTCCTGCCCAGCGGCAACATCCCGTCGCTGGACGTGAAGGTGTTCGACGGCGCGGGACGGGTCACCGAGGAGATCCACAAGGTGAACGGGCCGCCCGCCAGCCCGGGCGGCACCGAGACGTGGCGGACCAGCACCCGCTACGGCGGCGACCGCGTCGACACCACCCCGCCGCAGGGCGGCGTGGTCACCTCCAAGGTCACCGACATCGACGACGCGATCGTCGAGCTGCGCCAATACCACCAGGGCGTGGCCGCGGGCGGCGACAGCGGCTTCGACCGCACCCGATACGAGTACGACCGCAAGGGCAAGCTGGTGAAGCTCACCGACCCGCTGGGCGGCGCCTGGACCTACGCGTACGACCTCAAGGGCCGCCAGATCAAGGCGGTCGACCCGGACAAGGGCACCACCACCAAGTCCTACAACGACGCCGGCGACGTGCTGTCGACCACCGACGACAACGGCGACACCCTCGCCTACACCTACGACGAGATCGGCCGCAAGACGACCCTGCGCGACGGGTCGGCGACCGGCCCCAAGCGCGCCGAATGGTTCTACGACACGCTCACCAACGGCGCCGTCGTGCGCGGCGAGCTGGTCAAGACGGCCCGCTACGACGCGGGCGGAGCCTACGAGAAGGAGTACGTCAACTTCACCGTCGACTACAAGCCCACCGGCATGCGGATCACGGTCCCGGCCGGGCCGACCACCGGCGCGCTGGCCGGGGTGTACAACTACGTCTACACCTACAACCAGGACGGCTCGCTGGCGACCACCCGGCTGCCGGGCGGTGACGACCTCGGGCTGGAGACGCTGACCCGCGGCTACAACGCGCTCGGCAAGCCGGTGACCCTGGGCACCTCGCTGGGCGGCACCCTGGTGGCCGCCCCGGACCAAGACACCCCGGGCACCGAGTACACCAGCTTCGGCGAACTCGCCGCGGTGCACCTGCGGCACAACGGCGGCCCCCGCGCCGACGTGGTCCGCACCTACGACGCGGTCACCCGGCGGCTGGCGCAGGTCTGGACCACCCGGGCCACGACCCCGACCACCGTCGCCGACGTGCGGTACTCCTACGACAAGATCGGCAACGTCACCGGGATCTCCGACGTCACCGCGGGCGACCACCAGTGCTTCCGGCACGATCACCTGCAGCGGCTCACCGAGGCGTGGACGACGGCCGGCGGCGACTGCGCCCCCGACCCGACGGTCCCGGCCGGCCCGGCGAAGTACTGGAGCTCGTTCACCTACGACGAGGTCGGCAACCGCACCAAACTCGTCGAGCACGCCACCGCGACCGGTGACCGGACCACCAGGTACACGATCGAGCCCGGCACGCACCAGCTCACCGGCACCACGATCAACGGCATCGCCGACGCCGCCTACGGCTACGACGACGTCGGCAACACCGTGTCCCGCCCGGCCCCGGCCGGCGGAGTCCAGCGGCTGACCTGGGATGCCGAGGGGCGGGTCAGCTCCAGCCAGGACAGCACCGGCACCACGTCGTACGTGTACGACGTCGACGGCACCCGGCTGCTGCGCAAGGACCCCGGCGGGCAGACGCTCTACCTGCCCGGCCAGGAGCTGCGCGTCACGACCGGCAGCACGGTACGCCGGTGCACCCGCTACTACTCCCACGCCGACCAGGTCGTGGCCACCCGCAGCGCGGCGGGTGTGACCTGGCTGTCCAACGACCTGCACGGCACCGCGCAGGTCTCCGTCGCCGCCGTCGGGCAGGCCGTGTCGATCCGGCGGCAGACCCCGTTCGGGGTGCTGCGCGCCACCACCGGCACCTGGCCCGCCGCGATGGACAAGGGCTTCGTCGGCGGCACCAAGGACAACACCGGCCTGACCCACCTCGGCGCACGCGAGTACGACCCGGTGATCGGCCGGTTCGTCTCGGTCGACCCGGTCATCGACGACAAGGACCCGCAGCAGCTACACGGCTACTCGTACGCCAACAACAGCCCCGTCACCAGCTCGGACCCCGACGGCATGTGGCCGAAGAAGCTCGACGACGCGCTCAAGAAGGTGCCCGGCGTCAGCGCCGCCGCCAACGTCGTCAAGTCCGGCGTCAGCGCCGCGGCCAAGGGGGTGTCCAATACCGCCAAGTTCGTCTACAACAACGCCGGGGCGATCTCGGCGGGCCTGGGCGTGGCCGCGATGGTCTGCTCGATCGTGCCACCGCTGCAGGTGATCGCACCGGCACTGGGCGCGGCCTCGGCCCTGGTCGGCGCGCTCGACACCTTCAAGTCGTGTGCCGACGGCGCTGGACTCGACTGCGCGCTGGGCGTGGTCGGGATGGTCCCCGGCCTGCGCGTGATCAAGGGAGCCAAGGCGGCGACGAAGGAGGCCATGGCCGCCGAGAAGGCGGTGAAGGCGGCCGAGGACGACATGGCGGCCGCCTGGATGAAGGGCATGCCGAAGAACACCAGGCAGCAGCGCGGCATCTTCGACCGCCGGGTCAGCGCGGCCGAGAACTCCTACGCGGCCGCCGTCGCCGACACCCTGGACTGGCGCAAGCAGCTCATCCCGCGCACCTTCATGGACGGGCTGGACACCTTCTGCTTCGTGGAGAACGTGATCTGGGAGGGTGCCAAGGGCGCGCACTACATCGCCACCGGCGACCGGGACCGGTACTACTCGACGAACCGCACCAAGATCGCATTCCAGTCGCCTCCGTCCGAGTCCAAGAAGCCCAGTGCGGCGCTGCCCGCCCAGTCCGGATTCGCCAACAAACCCATCTCCACCTGACCGCCACCAGCCGGGACGGCGGGGAGGAATTCCGCGCCGTCCCACCCCACCACGACGCCCACCCAGGAGGTAACTTCCAGCAGGAATCCTCTTAGGAGCGTCATGCGGTTCGCTGCACTCGGGCCCCTGGTCATCCACCGCGACGACCAGGGGCTCACCCTGCCGTCCCGGCTGGAACTGCTGCTCGGCCTGCTACTGGCCCGCGCCGGCCACCCGGTCGGCCCTGACGAGGTCGCCGACACGCTGTGGGAAGGCGACCAGCCCCCGGCCGCCCGCAAGACCATCCAGGTGTACGTGCACCGGCTGCGCCGCCACCTCGACCACGAGGACCGGCTCACCCACACCCACCAGGGCTACCGGCTCGCCGTCACCCCCGGCGAGTACGACGCCCACGGGTTCGAGCAGCTCACCGCCGACGCGCAGACCGCCCGCGAGCGCGGCGACCTCGACCGCGCCGGCGCGCTGCTGGACCGCGCCCTGTCGATGTGGCGCGGACCCGCGTTCGCCGGCCTGCCGCGGCTGGGTGCGCTCGCCGCCGAGGCGGCCCGGCTCGACGAACGGCGGATCATCGCGTTCGAGGAGCGGGTGCGCGTCGACTTCGACCTCGGCCGGCACGCCGCGACCGTCGAACGGCTCACCGCCGCCGCGGGCGAGCACCCGTACCGCGAACGGCTGCAGGGCCAGCTCATGCTCGCGCTCTACCACGCCGGACGGCAGGTGGAAGCGCTGGAGGCATACCGGCGCACCCGGCACCTGCTGGTCACCGAGGTCGGCGTCGAGCCCGGCGCCGAGCTGCGCCAGATCCACCAGCAGATCCTGGCCGCCGACCCGCGCCTGGACCCGCCCCCGGCCGGTCCGCCCTCGGCAGGTCCGCCCCCGCGCAGCTTCCTGCCGCACGACATCACCGACTTCGTCGGCCGGGACGCCGTCATGGACACCCTTGGCGGGCAACCACCGCCGATCAGCCTGCTCACCGGCATGGCCGGCGTCGGCAAGACCGCGCTCGCGGTGCACTGGGCCCACCGGTCCATCGCGTCGTTCCCCGACGGGCAGCTCTACATCAACCTGCGCGGCTACGACGACAGCCCGCCGCTGCGGCCCATCGAATCGCTGCTGCACCTGCTCAGCTGCCTGGGCGTGTCCCGGGAACGGCTCCCCATCGACCTCGACGACGCCGCGGCGCTGTACCGGTCCCTGCTGGCCGGCCGCCGCACGCTGATCATCCTGGACAACGCCCGGTCCGTGGACCAGGTCCGGCCGCTGCTGCCCGGCACCCCCGGCTGCTGCGTCCTGGTCACCAGCCGCGAGCTGCTCACCGGCCTGATCGCCCGCGACGGCGCCCGACGCCACGGCGTCGAGGTGCTGCCCGATCGGGAGAGCCTGGCCCTGCTGACCAGGCTGCTCGGCGCCGACCGGGTCGACGCCGAGCCCGACGCCGCGCGACGGCTGGCCGAGCTGTGCGGCGGACTCCCGCTGGCGCTGCGGATCGCCGCCGCGCAGCTCGCCGACCGGCCATCGTGGACGATCAGCGCCCACGTCGCCGCGCTGCTCGACAACGGGCAGGTCAGCACGCTCGCGATCCTCGGCGACGAGCAGCACGCCGTGCGGGCGGTGCTCGACCAGTCGTACCGCAGCCTCGACGACGCGGTGGCACACACGTTCCGGCTGCTGGCCGCCGTGCCGGGCGCCGACTTCAGCACCGCGGCCGCGGCCGCGCTGACCGAGCAGCCGCCGCGCACCGCCGAACACCACCTCGACGTGCTGGTCACCGCACACCTGGTCCAACGCCTCGCCCCGGACCGGTACACCCTGCACGACCTGGTCCGCGACTACGTGCGCACCCGCGCCGCCGACGACCAGCAGCTCGCCCACGCGCTGCGGCTGCTGCTGGAGCACTACCGCACCGTCGCCGTGCACGCGAACTCGTTCGTCACCGGCGCGGGCGCGCCCAGCGCGGGCGCGAACCCGGGTGGCGTCGGCAGTGCGGCGCAGGCCATGGCGTGGTTCGAGGCCGAGCGGGCCAACCTCGTCTCGGCGGTGACCGCGGCCGCCTCGGCGAAGGAAGCCGAGCTGGCCTGCGGCCTGGCCCATCCGCTGTGGCAGTTCTTCCACCTGGCCGGGTACGTCAGCGACTGGATCACCACGTTCGAGTGCGCGCTGAGCACCATCGACGGCGTCGCCGAGGAACGCACCAAGTACTACATCCTCAACTCCCTCGGCAACGCCTACTGCCAGGCGGGCCGCTATGAGCAGGCCATCGCGGCGCACCGGACGTGCATCGCGGGCCGGGAGGCGCTGGGCGACCACCCGGGCGCGTCCAGCTCCCGCAACAACCTGTGCGCCTCGCTGGAACGCACCGGACGGTTCGAGGAGGCGCTGGCCGAGTCGCAGATCGCGCTGCGGGCCGCCCGCCGCCACGGCGACCGCGCGACCGAGTCCCTCGTGCTCGGCTCGGGCCTGCCCGCCGTCTACCACCGGCTCGGCCGCTACGAACAGGCGCTGGACTGCCTGCGCCAGGCCCTGGTGATCGATCGGGAGCTGGCCTCGCCGTTCCGGATCATCCGGACGATGACCAACCTCGGTCTCACGTACCAGAAGCTCGGCCGGCCCGCGGAAGCCCTGCGCGTGCTCGACGAGGGCCTGCAACTCGGCCGCGAGGTGGGCGAACGGGTCACCGAGGGGCTGATCCTGGGCTGCGTCGCCGACGCGCACCGCGACCTGGGCGACTACGAGACCGCCATCGCGACCCGGCTGCGGGCCAACGAACTGATCCGGCAGGCCGGCTTCCGCGGCGACGAGGCCGAGAGCGAGGTCAACCTCGCCGAGACGTACCAGGCCGCGGGCCGTCTCGGCGACGCCCGCGCGACCTACGCCAAGGCGCTGGCGATGGCCCAGGAGCGCGGCGAGCCGCCGCAGGAGGCACGCGCCCTGCTCGGGCTGGCCCGGCTGCTGCGGACCGCCGACCCGGTCCCGGCGGGCAGGTACCTGCTCGCGGCGATGGCGCTGCAGCACCACCTGTCGGCCGCCGACGCGGCGGCGCTGGCCGAACTCGCCGCACCCGACCGCACCTGACGGACGACAGCGCGACGTCAGCCGGTGATGCTGAACGTGTCGCCGTACACCTTCCACCTCAGCGGCAGGGCGAGGTTGAGGTTCCCGGCCTTGAGGAACACCCGCTGCGCGGTGTCCACCCGGCTGGTGTCCTCGTGCGCGGACTCGGTCCGCATCGCGGCGACCCGGGCGTCGAGGAACGCGTTCAGGTACGCGGTCTCGTCGCCGCCCTGCGCCGGGGGCCGGGCGCGTTTGAGCGCGGCCGCGCGGATGCCGCCGAAGCTGACCGGGTCGTCGCCGGGCCCGTGCATCACGATCGCGTCGTAGTAGATGAACTGGCCGAGCGCCCGCAGCCCGTCGGACTTGGCCCGCGCGACGGCCGGGTTGAAGTACATCCCGTCGCGCACATCGTTCTGGGCCTGCTGGAACGCCTTGTCGCCGGCCGCGGTGGCCCACGCGGCGGTGAAGCCCGGGTCGAGCCCGGCGTGCGAGGCCGACCCGTTGACGCGCCGCAGCGCGGCAAGATAGCCGGCCAGCACGTTCGACGGCTTGCGCCGGGTGTACTGCTCGACGAGCTCCAGCATGTCGCCGGTGCCGGAGCAGAAACCGATGATGCCGCCGGTGTAGCCGCGGCCGTCGCCGATGTCCTCGATGTAGCGGTACTGGGCCCGCCAGTTCAGCGACGAGTTCTCCGCACTGGACACCAGCTGCATCGCGATGTCCTTCAGTTTCGGGTCGTCGAGCCCGGCCCGGGCTGCAGGCCGCACGGAAGCCGCAGGCCGTGTGCTCGGCGTGGCCGACGGTCGCGGCGACGCGACGGCCGTGACGCTCGCGGAAGGCGTCTGTGGGACCGGTGACGGCGCGGCGGTCGCCGTCGGCGCGGCGGCGAGTCCCGACGGGGCGGTCGGCTGTTCCTCGTCGGGGATCACGAGGACGGCCAGCACGGCGATTCCCGCGACCGCAGAGGCTGCCGTGCCGGCCATCCAGACCCTGGGGTCTTTTCGCCTCATCGGGATCCTTCCGTCGAGCGTCTCCGGCGTGCCCGACAGACCGTATTACCTGCGCGGCGCACGCGCCACGGACACTCGTGGAGCGACGAGTGGAGCGGCCCGCCGCGTGCAGGCGTGAGCCAGGGAATTCCCCGTGGCCGCGATGGTCGCCCCGCGGATTTCACGCAGTCCTGCTCGTGCAGCCGCTCGGCGGTCGCGACACTCCCGTCAGCGCTACACAAAGTAGTCGATTAGTTACTTTGTGCAACTTTTCACTATCCTGCTCGAGTGGTGGAATCGAGACAGGCGCTGGATCAGGAACGGGCATACCTGGCCGGTTTCCAGATGGTGTGCGCCGACGAGGACATCGCCGAGATCGCCGAGGAGACGTTGGACAGGCTTTCGGCGCTCGCGGGTGCCGACCGCCTGCGCGACGTCCACCAGACCGGCCCCGGAGCCTGGGTGCTGACCACCGAAGACGGCGCAGTCCTGCGGGTGTCAGCGGGACGCCCGGCCCGGCGGCGAGCCCACCCGCCCCAGAGCCTGCTGCTCAGCCTCGCCATCGAACCGGGCGCCGGCCTGCCGGCAGGTCGGCGCGAGCATTTCGCCGAGGTGCTCGAAGAGGTCGCGTTCACCCGGGTCGAACTGCACCGCCTGGCCAGGGAGCTGCCGCTGCTGTCAGGACTCGTCCGGACCCTGCCCTCGAAGGTGCTCGGCGACACCGCGCTCATGGTCATGGGTCACTTCATGAGCGACCTCGTGGTGCAGGTGGAGACCGCGCTGGCGCTGGGCGCCCGCGCCGAAGCGCTGACCGTCATCGACAAGGGCTACCCGTACCGGCTCACGCACCGGGTCAAGGCGCACCTGCGCCAGCTCGGCGTGACCATGTTCCCGGCGGGCCAGGTAATGGCCGCCGCCGAGTCCCACGCCCGCCGCTCCCAGCACCTCGGATGCGCGCGCACGATCGCCGTCGACGACGGCGGCTACGTGCTGCCCGCCCTGCTCGACGAACGTCCCGACCTGGTCGCCGGCTACGACGGCCTGGTCGAGCAGACCATGTCGGGGATCTACCGGCTGGAGAAGTACGGCGACCGCATCCCGCTGCCGGTCCTGTCGGTCGCCCAGTCGCGGCTCAAAGGCACGATCGAGTCGTACTGGATCGCCGAGGCGGCCGTGGCGAACCTGCTGCGGCTGATGCCGGGCGAGAAATGGGAGGGCAGACCCGCCCTGGTCATCGGCTACGGGCAGATCGGCGCCGAGATCGCACAGCTGCTGCGGCAGCGGCGGATGCGCGTAGCCTGCCACGACAGGGACCTGCTGCGCCTGGTCAGCGCACACGAGCACGGCTACCACACCGGAACCGACCTCGCCCGGCTCATCGCCGAGCACCGCCCCTGGCTGATCGTGGGCAGCACCGGACGGACCTGTCTGGGCGTCCCCGAGCTGTCGGCGGTACGCCGAGACTGCGTGCTGGCCAGCGTCACCAGCCGGACCGTCGAGTTCGACCTGCCGGCGCTGACCGGCCTGGCCGAACACGTCGAAGACCTCGACGTCGAAGGCACCAGGTTCGTCCTGCCCCACGGAGTGCGCATCGACGTGCTGGCCGACGGATACCCGGTCAACTTCCACCACGCCGAGAGCGTGCCCAACCGGCAGTCCGACCTCATCATGGCCGGCCTGCTCGTTGGCGCCGCCGCCCTGGCCGACCCCGGCCACCGCTTCCAACCCGGCCACAACGTCGCACTCAGCGACCGGACCCTGGAAACCAGCGGCCTGCTCGCGGACTTCTACCGCCTGTACGGGCCCGACGCCGACCACCGGCCCGAACGAAGGAGCCACCCATGACCGCCGCACCGGCCACCAGGCCACCGCTCGCCGAGCGCCTGGACCTGGCCCCGCACCCCGAAGGTGGCTGGTACCGCCGCACCTGGACCAGCCCCGTCCCGGCCGGCTGCGACTGCCCCCACCAGGCCGCCTCCGCCGTGTACTACCTGCTCCATCCCGGCGAGGAGTCGGCCTGGCACCGGGTCTCCTCCGACGAACTGTGGCTCTGGCACCAGGGGCTACCGCTCGAACTGCGCCTCGGCGGGACCGGACCCGCACCCGAGGCCGACGCGGCCCCGACGCTGCTCGGCGGAGACCCTGCCGCCGGGCAGCACCCGCAACTACTCGTCCCGGCCGGGACCTGGCAGAGCGCGCGACCGACCACCGGGCCGGCCCTGGTCACCTGCGTTGTGTCGCCCGAGTTCCGGTTCGCCGATTTCCAGCTGCACACCCACCACGAAGGAGAACCCGCATGTACCGCCTGACGATCCTTTACGGACACCCGGCCGACCCGCAGGCATTCGACGACTACTACCGCGACGTCCACCTGCCGATCGCCCGGCGGATGCGCGGACTCAAGCAGTGGACGATCGGCCGCTGCGAGGCCGCCGTCGCCGGCCAGACCCCGCCGTACCACCTCATCGTCGGGCTCTACGCCGACACCCGCGAGGACCTCGAGGCCATCCTCGCGAGCCCCGAAGGCCAGGCTGCGGTCGAGGACGTGCCCAACTTCGCCACCGGCGGGGTCACCTTCCTCTACAACGAGGACCACCACGTGCAAACCGCACCGGTCACGGTCTGACCGGAACACCGTGGTGTGCCGCCGACCGTGTCCGGCGCCGGCACGCCACGGTGCGCGCTCCACGTGCTCCTAGCGGGCGCAGGACGCCGCGAGCAGGAACCATCCTGCGTGGGGGATCCACTGCTCGGCCCAGCGCCAGGAGTCTCCGGTGGGGGCGTCGGGCGGTAGGAAGGCGATGTCGTTCTCGTCGGACCAGCCGGCGGTGATGCCGTTGACGATGCCACCCGGCACGTTAGGGAAGTCGGTCTCGTAGTCGATGTTGTTGCGTCCCCGGCCCTGGACCATCGAGACGTCGAACGGGTTGCGGCCGGTGATCCAGGCGAGCTGGTCGTCGGCGAAGGCGGCGAGTCTCTCCCGTTCGGCCGGGTCTGCCTCGTCGAGGCGGGCGCAGGTGGCCGCTGCCGCGGCCAGCGAGGCGATGGTGGCGTTCTCGCCCTGCCACCAGTAGCCGGTCTCGTTGGCGTGGGGGAAGAAGAAGGCGTCGGTGGCGTCGGCGTCGGCGGGTTGCACGCGCTGGCGCGGGTAGCCGAACGGGTTGGCGACGGCGTGGCTGCGCCGCACGGTGTCCAGGGTGGCTTCCAGCGCGAGCGCTCGGGCGGCCGGGGCCGTTGGCGCTTCGGGTAGGACCTGCGCGAAGCGCAGCAGCGCCAGTACGGGTAGCCCGGCTTCGACGGCGTGGAAGAACGGCCGTCCCTGCGCGTCGGCGAGGAACCACCCGGGGCCTTGGTCGGGCGGGCGGACGTATCGGGCCAGCAGGGACGCCGCGCGTTGCTCGGCTGCTGCGCGTACGGTGCTGTCCCCGGCGGCGGCGAGTTCGGCGGCGGCGAGCAGCGCACAGTAGTCGTCGACGATGTTCTCGGCGCTGTCGTCCAGGTAGTCGAGGTTGTGCACTTCCAGGTGGGCGAAGCCGTGCCGGGCCGCGGACAGGTAGTCGGATCGGCTGAAGTCGCCGGCGTCGTCGAGGGTGGCGGCGCGGGCGAGCGCGGCGATGGCCAGACCGCCGCCGTGCCGGTAGCCGGCTCGGTAACGGTCGGTGCGGACGCAGTCGGGAAGCGGTGCGGTGATCACGCGCTCGTCGAGGCGTTTGGTGAGCGCGTCGAAGATGCCGGTGTAGAAGTAGCCTTCGGGGGAGCGGAAGCGGACCAGGAAATCGGCGCCCCACAGCGCCTCGTCGCGCAGCCCGGTGCCCAGTGAGCGCAGCAGCGCGGGGTGGTGTCCGCTGAGGGCGTCGCGGGCAGCCATCATCGCCCAGGCGCACAGTGGGATCTGCTGCGGGCTCATGGTCCGGGTGTAGGTGAGGTGGCTGAGGAACTTGCTGGTGTCTCCGCTGGCGTCCAGCCAGCCGCCGCGGGCGTCGACGGTGCGGCCCGAGTCGTCGCCGTACAGGGCGGCGTGCCGGTCCTTGCGGTCTATCTCGCCGCTGGACCGCATCGCCTTGAAGTAGGCGAGGACGTCCGACATGGTCTGGCGCTGTAGCCGGTCGGCGGAGACCTCGAACACGTGTGACGTCGCCTCACGTCCCGCGGCGTCGCGGACGCGGACGCGGTAGCGGCCGGATCCGAGGTCGTGTGGCAGGTCGATACGTGCGTACGGTCCAGCGGTCCAGCCGGGCACCGCCTGGACCGGCCCAGCCGTCAGCGGTGGCTGTGGCGTCCCGTCCTCGGCGAGCAGTTCGACCTGTTGGGGCGCCGCGCCGCCGGGCAGCACCGCGATCGCGGCCTTGGCGGCCGGCAGCCCGTACCCCAGGTGGCCGACCAGGACGGCCGGCACCGTGTCAGCCCTGGTGTGCACCGGTGAACACCTCTCGTCGTCCGCGAGTACGGGAGTCTCCATGCGGCAAATCTATGACCCCGCGGGTGGCCGGCTCGGGGATGGTCGCGCAGTCGCCCACCACGAACATGTTTCAGTCACGATCACGCTGCCTGGCGGGAGCCCGACGGGTCGGTGTCGAGCACCCGGGTGACGAACGCGGTCACCTTCTGTCGCAGGCGGGCGATGCGCTCCTGCGGGGTGATGGTCTCCTGCGGCTGCGGCAGGAACGGTTTACGCAGGTTGCGGATGTACAGCGAGCACGCCAGGTCGGTGCACGCGTACGTTCCGGCCGTGTTGCCGGCCCGGCCGGCGGCACCGGCAAGACGGCCTGAGAACAGGGCGATCGACGCGGCGTCGTGGAGGGTGTGGCAGAACTCGCACATGCTCGACCGCATCAAGGTCCGAGGCGGCACGGTCGCGCTCAGCGCCAGCCCGACGACGGTGGACCCCAACGGTGTCACCAGGTATGCCCGACCGGGCGCCCTGGCGTCGCGCCAGCCGAGGAAGTCCAGGTCCGGCCAGGCGAGGTGCTCGGGCGGCGCCGGTAGCGTGAGCCGCTGACCTTCGCCTTTCGACGTGTTCGCCAGGCAGCCCCGGATTTCGGCAGCGGTCAGTGGTTGCATGATCATCCTGTCCGTCAGTCGGCCGGACCAGTGCGGTCTGCCAGTTCTCATGACGCCCCGGCATCGAGATCCGGTGGGGCCCGATGCCAGGCCACAGAGTCGTCCCCCGCACGACACGCGGCAACTCGATTTCGCCCCGAACCGCATCCGCTCGCGGGGCCTCGGCGCGGTGGCCGGACGAGGGGGGTGCCCGCGTTCGCGCTAACGGGGTGGTTAATGACCCTGACCAGCGTAAAGTCGACAGAGGTCAGCTTTAGGAACGGTTGTTTATTGTGGCTGTTCGGAGGTGTTTAGCATGACTGTTCGAACCCCTCGCATCGAAGATCATCCGGACCTCGCGGAGCTTCGGCTGCGGTACGAGGAAGCCGCCGAGACCCCGACCGCGCAGGTGGTGGAGGGTCTGACCTTCCTGTCGGGTCTCTACCTCGCGATCTCGCCCTGGGTGGTGGGCTTCACCAGCCACACCAGCCTGACGGCGAGCAACGTCATCTCCGGTGTCGGGCTGGCCGTGCTGGCCCTGTGCTTCGCCACGATGTACGGACGTTCGCACCGGATCGCCTGGGTCGCCCCGATCATCAGCGCGTGGGCTATCGTCTCGCCCTGGCTGGTCAGCGGACCCGCACCGAGCGTGGGTGCCATCGTCAGCAACGTCATCGTCGGCCTGGTGGGTCTGGTGTGCACCATCGCCATGATGTCCGTGGGCAGGCGGCGGATCGCCGACACGGCGGGCCTCGGCACTACGGCGCAATCGTTCCGCGAGGTGCCCCGAGCGTAGTCGGACAGTCGTCGCGCGTCGCAACATCGCGTTGCGGCGCGCGCGGCCGGGCCGACGGCGGGCCATCGGTGCTCCTCCGGCGTAACCAGCGCCCGGACAATTGGCTCGCCGCGGCGGTGCGAATGCCGGTTTAATCCCCGCCATGCGCATCACCTCGGAAAGCGTCGCTGACGGTATCCGCGAACAGCTCTTCAGTATCGGGGACATCCCCGGGGTGCTCTGGACGCCCGCCGAGGGCTCCGGTCCCCGTCCGCTGGTCTTGATCGGGCACGGCGGCGGCCAGCACAAGAAGGGATGGGAGGTCGTCTCCCGGGCCTTCCCTTACGTCACCTCCTGCGGCTTCGCGGCCGCCGCGATCGATGCGCCGGGCACCGGTGACCGGCCGGAGCACCCGGAGATCCGGCGGCTCGTCGCGATCATCCAGGAACGAGAAGCCGCAGGCGAGCCCTTCGGCCCGGCGTGGCCCCAACTCAACGAAACTGTGGCGTCTCAGCTCATACCCGACTGGCAGACCACCCTGGACGCACTCCAGAAACTGGACTCCGTCGGCGACAGCCAACCCGTCGGGTACTACGGCCTGTCCGCGGCTGGCGAGATGGGCATCCGCCTCGTCGCGGCCGAACCTCGGATCACGGCCGCGGTCCTCGGCCTCATCGGAAGCGACTGGCTGATCGACACCGCGGCGCGGATCACGGTCCCGGTCGAGTTCGTGCTGCAGTGGGACGACGAAGGCAATCCACGGGACTCCGTGATGAAGCTGTTCGACGCACTCGGTTCTGCCGAGAAGACCCTGCACGCCAATCCCGGCAGCCACTTTCGAGTCCCGTCCTTCGAGATCGACAGCTCGATCCGGTTCTTCGCCCGACACCTGGGTGGCCCCCGCACCGCGAGCAACTCCTGACACCGCCACCGCCATGCCTACGTGCCGTTGACCCGTGGCCGACGACGGATCGTCTTGTCGCCAGATGCACACCAACGCACGCTTGCGTAGGTGTGCATCTATGGGAGGGCGAAGTCGAGGTGTCTCTCGAGGCTCGCGCGCGTTTGCGTAGTCATGGCCGTGGTGCGGTCGATCTCAGCTGGATCGGGCGATCCTTGCGATCTGTTCAATCAGGTGTGTGCGGAGCTTTTCCGTGGACGAGAAATGCTCATATCCTCGTCCGTCCTTCTGTACTTTGAGCATGGTCTGGACCGCAGGCTCACTAAGCAGGGACTTGTCCAGGTCGGTATCCGCGGCGATGGTGCAGACAGCCCACCCGCTGCCGGGTATCTCTCCGGAAGATCCCATTCTCGCTGGGTAGATTCCGCCGATCCGCTGCCTGGTGGCGGCTCCTTGGACACATACGAGCTGGGCATCCTTCGAGAGCCAGCAGTGGATCTCGGTGTCCGGTCGCCGTTCATGCCACTCAAGCAGAAAGTGGAACAAGGGCCAGCCGCGCGTCAGCTGGGGCTGAACGAGCTCGTATCGGCCGTGATACCACGTGAACAAGCCATTGCGGCGTACCCCGGGTGAACATATGGGCAGGGTGGGTACACGAGCCTGGAGAAGTCTCTGGGCTCCGAATTCGGCCACCTCTCGCAGTACCTTGTGGTAGGCCGACGCCTCATCGGCGAGCAGTTGCAGTGCTGCCTCTGCGGTTCGTCTGGCCTCTTGAGCCGAGGTGTCCAGGCGGTGCATGGCGGCATCGAACATCTCGTCCATTTCCATGCGCGTCCCTGCTGGATGTGGGTCAGGCCGATACCTGATCGCGGCGAGCCGGTGGCGGGGGAGTTGCTCGGCCCAGTTCTTGGACAATTACTGCACCGATAACTGATTATGGCGGGGGCTTAGGCGCATGCCAAGAAGGATCCGCTGATCTGTCACCGGCGGGGGACGCCAGCGCTCATCCACGGCGTGGTTTTACATCATGGGCGGCGCGAGAAAGCTGGCCTGTTCGTGCAGCAGAGGTCTGCGCGAGCCACGGGCGGACAACGCCTGCTCATGATCGGCACTACACTGCCGGCGAGCGGGGTCGTAGCGCAGAAGTCGTCGCGCCGCACGTCAATGCGGAGGACGCCGGTGCGAATCCGGCCGGCCCCGCCTCTTGGACGTGGGGGCAGCTGGTCGATGAACAAGTCGCGAAACCACGGAATGGGTCCTTGAGCTGCTCGAATGCGGTTCGGATTCTGAGATGTAGGGCCAACCGCAGCTGGACGGCGACGTCATCCCGCTACGACGAATTCCAGCTCACCCACGGGGTTGGCGAATTGGCTGACCCGTAGTGACACCTGCATCCGCCACGTCCCGGCTACCGGGAGCATGACCTGCGCCGTGTAGAAGCCCGCCGACACCTGCGTCAGCGGGATGTCGCCGAGCGTCGCCCCGTCGGAGGACAGCCGTACCACCGGAGGTGCGACACCCTCGGTGGGCTCGCCGGGCGGAGTGCTCAGCCGAAGGGTGAGGGTGTTGGGCCCGCGGGTGAGCGGCGTGAGGGAAGCCCGCACCTTGATGTCGCCGAGTGTCGTCTCATGCGTGTCGGGATTGGCCTGGACCGACGCGCTCGCGGGCCGGGTGCCGCCCTCGGGGCTCGTGTCGACGAGGAAGCCGGTGATGAGCAGCGCGACGGCAAGGACCGCGCCTTCGATGGCGGTGGCGCGCACCACCGGTCGGGCGTGCGCTTGTCGACGGGTCTTGTTCGCTGCCTGCTGGAGCCGGGGGAGCAGCGACCACCTGTTCCACGCTGCGACGGCGAGAGCTGCCGACACGACGGCGATCTTGGCCAGTACCAGTCGGCCGTAGCCGGTGTCGACGAGAGCTGTCCAGGAACCGAGGATCCGCCATGTCAGCAGCGAGCCGGTGGCGACCAGGGCGGCGAGCACACCGGCGGCGGTGGTGGAGAACCGGGCCAGCACCTCGGCCGCCGTGGTGCCGTGACTGGACAGGCCCGGCAATGTCAGCGCCAGTCCTACGAGTCCGCCGAGCCAGACGCTGCCCGCGAGCAGGTGCAGCGCGTCCGCGCCGATGACGAGCGGTTCGGGACTCGCTGCGCGGGCGTGTCCGACCAGCGCGGGAGCCGTGACCGCGAGCGCGGCGGCCGCTACCGCTGCGACGCGTCGCCGACGCGTTGTCGTCGCGGGACTGAACAGGGTCACAGTCAGCGTAAGTCCACCGACGACGGCCGCCGCGACGGCGTATTCGGTCAGCGGCAGCGCGGACCACGTCGCGCCCTGACTGAGCAGTGCCGGCCCGCCGCCGAGCAGGTAGAGCGCGGTGATCGGCAAGGCCGCCAGCCATGCCGCCACCGCGACGGCTGCGGCGGTTCGCGCGAGGGTGGCCAATTGGCGTCGGGGGCGGTCGGCGCCGGGGTCGGTGGGCAGGAACAAGGCGGCGAAAGCGACGAGTCCGGTGGCGAGAAGGAGGCCGAGATAGCCCACGACGCGCGCCAGGGTCAGCGTCCAGGGGATCTCCGGGACGCTGCTGGCGTCACTGGGAGCGGGGGTGGTGACGGGGGTGGGCGCGCCGACGGAGAACGTGAGCGCGCCGCTGATGGGATGGCCGTCGTCGGAGACGACCCGCCAGGTGATCACGGTCGTGCCGTGGCCCAGGCGGGCAGCCGGCACGACTTCGAGCTCGGCGCCGGTGACGGTCGGTCTTGCTTCGACCTGCTCACCCTGCGGGCCGTAGATCTGGACGCCGCCCGGGACGCCGCGTACGGCTTCGTCGAAGGTGAACAGGACCCGGTCGGGTGCGGTCTGCAGGACCGCGCCCTCGGCCGGGTCGGTGCCGACGAGGTGCGCGTGCGCGTGTGCCGGCTGGGGGAGGCCGAGCAGCATCGCGGGCACGAAGACCAGGACCAGCAGCGCCGTGGTCCGGATGCGCCGCGATCGTCGGCTGGTCATGTCCGGCGGCGCTGTCGTACGAGCGCCGCGCCGCCGAGCAGCGTGCCGAGGGCGCCGGCCGCCAGCGCGGCGAACGTCAGCGCGCGGTCCTTTCCCGACACGGGTGCTGTGGCAGCGGAGTGCTCGGAATGGGCGTCGTCCGTGGTCATGTGGTGGGCCGTGCCCTCGCCGGGCTCAGAGGTGATGAAGCTCGGGGCGGGCAGCTCGAGCTCTTCGACGTTCTGCCCGTCCTGCGCGACCTCGATCCAGGCGGATTCGCCCTGCGCGCAGGTCTGGATGGTCGGGAAGACGAGCTTGGTTCCCGTGGCCTCGGGCAGCTGGACCGTGAGTTCGAAAACCTCGCGGTAGCCGTCCGGGAGCGGGGTGTCCGTGCTGAACGTGACCGAGGCGACGCGTTGCACGATCTTGTTGCCGTGAGCGTCCACCGCGGGCGGGTCGACCGTCTCCGTCTGCTTCGCGATCTTCCACAGCGCCGTTCGGGTGGGGGTCACCGAGGTGATCTGCGCCGGGATCTGAATGGTGATCCTGGTGGTGGGCGAGTCCGCGCAGCCGTGTCCGACGCTGAACTGCAGGACGGCGTGGGCGCCGGCCGCGGTCGTGGAGGGGGTGACGGTGACGTGCGCACCCGCCGGGGACGCGAACCCGAACACGCTGGCGATCAGCGCGGCGGCGCCGGCCTGCATGGCGCGGCGTGCCCGCGTTCGCGCCGGACGGCGGTCGGGCCGGTCGGCCGGGATCTGGGCGGATCCGAAGTCATTGCGCCGCATGTCGCATCCTCGCGCCTCAGGACGAGTCGGCTCGCCGGTGTTGATCGGTGTGCGGGCGTCGCCGCATCGGGTCGCCATGATTCGACCAACAGGCCGAACCGATGTCAAGTATGTGAACTGACGAAGGTCCATCGTTGCGACACCCCCGGAGGGCCTGTAGCGTGCGTTCACGTTGATGAACTGAAGTCCATGACGTGGACAGCCGGTACAGGGAGGGGCGCCATGCCTAACATCACCGTCGAACTGCTCGCGGGCCGGTCCGTGGAGCAGCGCAGGGCCTTTGCCCGGGCCGTGACCGACAGCGCCGTCGAGCTCCTCGGGGCCCGTGAGCAAGACGTCCGCATGGTGTTCACGGAGATCACGCCGGATGTCGTGGCCAACGGAGGTGTGCTGGCCAGCGAGGACGCCAGCCGTGCCGGTGTGGTGGCGGCTCTCGAGAAGCGCTGACGTCGCTGTTCAAGTGCGCAAGACGATGGGGCCGACCTGTGCGCAGGTCGGCCCCATCGTCGTAGTCAGGGGTCGGTCGGTGTCAGGGGAGCCGGTGGTCGCGGTCCGGACGCCGGCTCGGCTCAGCGCACCAGGCCGTTGTCGCGCATCGCCGACAGGCGGGCCTTCACGCTCAGCAGGGTCTCGATGATGAGGTCTTCCCGGCCCTGCTTCAGACGGCTGATCGGCACCGCGACGCTCAGCGCGTCGTCCGACCGGTGCGAGAAGGGGAGCGCGACGCCGAAGCAGCGCACGCCCAGGCACGACTCCTCGCTCTCCTCTGCGTAGCCGAGCTGGGCGGCCTTGTCGATGGTCGCCAGCAGGGCGTCCCGGTCCGTGATCGTCTGGGAGGTGATGGCCTTGATCTCGTGGGGGACGAACGTCTCGCGGACGTCTTCGGGCATCTCGGCCAGCATCGCCCGGCCGAGGGCCGTGCTGTAGGCGGGGAGCCGGCGGCCGACGGCTGAGTACATGCGCAACGGATGCTTGGACTCGCGCTTGGCGGTGTAGATGATCTCCGCGCCCTCCAGGCGACCCAGGTGCACGGTCTCCTCGGTGGCCGCCGCGATTTCGTCCATCACGGCGCTGGCCCGCGACAGCACCGGGTCGCCGTCGATGTAGGCGGAGCTGACCGTCAGCGTGTGGACGCCGAGCCGGTAGACGCTGCCGGTCTGGTCGGTGTCCAGCCATCCGCGAGCGCACATGGTGCGCAGGAGCGCGTGCAGGCTGCTCTTCGGGATGCCGAGGCGGGTGGCCAGCTGCAGCTGGGTGCCGGGGCCGTTGGCGGCGATGTCGTCCAGCACGTCGAGGACGCGCGCAGCAGACTTGACCTGCGAGGTAGCGGAGTTGTTGACCGTTTTGTCCGCGTCCACCGCGGCCTCCTCATCAATCCATCGTGGTACATGACCCGGCGTACAACACTAAACCACAGTTCACATAGAGGGACTGACTTCGGCCCCTTGACTCGTGATCCGGGCCATGGGTATCGTCGCGTTCAGTTCACATAGCGGAACCAGGTTCACAACCGAGGAGAAGTTTTGATCGAGGTAAGGCACTCCGCATCGCCGTCCAGCGTGGAGACGGCAACGAATGCGGACCTGCGAAAGAACTTTCTCGTCGACCGCCTGTTCCGCACCGGCGAGGTGCGCGGGGTGTACACCCACGACGACCGGCTGATAGTCGGCGGCGCTGTCCCCGGCGCAGGCCGGCTCGAACTGCCGGCCTGGGACGTGCTCGGCACGAGCTCGCACCTGGCCCGCCGCGAGCTCGGCATCGTCAACGTCGGTCAGTCCGGCCACGTGCTCGTCAACGACGAGAAGTTCGAACTGCGTCACCTCGACGGGCTGTTCGTCGGCCGTGGCAACGAGGTCGTGTTCGCCGGCGCCGACGCCGCGTTCTACTTCGTGTCCGCGCCCGCCCACGCGTCCTACCCCACCGCCCTGCTGAGCCACGCGGCGATCGAGCCGGTCAAGCTGGGCACGGCGCAGGGCGCGAGCGAGCGCAGCCTCTACCGGTACGCCTGGGGCCAGGAGCTGCAGACCTCGGTGCTCCAGTTCGGCGTGACCGTCATCGCCGACGGCTCCGTCTGGAACACCTTCCCGCCGCACCTGCACGACCGGCGCACCGAGGTCTACATGTACGTCGACCTCGACGACAAGGACCGGGTCTTCCACCTGATGGGCCAGCCCGGCGCCGCCCGCCACCTCGTCGTGCGCGACCGCGAGGCCGTCATCTCACCGCCGTGGTCGATCCACTCCGGCGTCGGCACCGGCTCGTATGCCTTCATCTGGGCCATGGGCGGCGAGAACAACGACTACACCGACCTGCAGCCCGTGGCGCTGGAGGACCTGTGACCGCCCAGCCCGCCGCCGAACTCCGGTCGCCGTTCGATCTGACCGGCCGCTGCGCCGTGGTGACCGGCGCCGGCCGCGGCCTGGGACAGGCCATCGCTCGCGGGCTCGCCCAGGCCGGAGCCGACCTGGTCCTGCTGGGCAGGCCGGGCAGCCAGTCTTCGACGCGGGACCGGCTGGCCGACCTCGGTCGTGCCGTGGAACTCGTCGACCTCGACGTCAGCGACCACGACGCCGTCGAGCGGGTCGCCGCGCAGGTGAACAGCGACCGCCAGGTCGACATCCTGGTGAACAACGCCGGCATCATCGACCGCCAGGACTCGGTGGACGTGAGCCGGCAGTCGTGGAACCGCGTGGTGGACGTCAACCTGAACGGCCTGTTCTTCCTCTGCCAGCAGTTCGGGCGCCCGATGACCGAACGCGGGCACGGCAAGATCGTCAACATCGCCAGCCTGCTCTCCTTCCAGGGCGGACTCCGCGTGGCCGCGTACGCCGCCAGCAAGCACGGCGTCGCCGGCATCACCAAAGCCCTGGCCAACGAGTGGGGCCCGCGCGGCGTGCAGGTCAACGCCATCGCGCCCGGCTACATGAACACCGACAACACGACCGCGCTGCGTGCGGACCCGGACCGCTCCCGGTCCATCCTCGAACGCATCCCGGCCGGTCGTTGGGGAGACGCCGCCGACATCGCCGGAGCGGCCGTCTTCCTGAGCTCCGCCGCCGCCGACTACGTCAACGGCCATGTCCTGGTCGTGGACGGAGGCTGGATGGCCCGCTGACCCTGGCCTCCAGCGCACCAAACCCGTACGATCCGCCGACCGCCAACCTCCCACCTGGCGGCAGGTTTCTCGCTCGATTTGTGCCACCCCCAGCCGGATTTTCCGGCACTGAAGAGATCGAGGATCACCGTGAAGATCGCGTTTCGTCCCACCGCAGTCTTATTGACCCTGTCCCTGGCAGTCGTCGGCCTGGCCGCCTGCAGCGAGGCCCCGGCCGGGGAGAACGACCCCGCCGGCGCGGGCGCCTGCAAGCCGGCCGACGTCAAGCTGGTCGGCCAGGTCCGCAACGAGTCCAACCCGTACGAAGCCTCGTGGCTGGCCGGCGGCGACGCCTTCGCCAAGACCGTCGGCCTCACCCAGCAGCGCCTCACCTACGGCGGCGACTCCACCAAGCAGCAGGAGCAGATCAGCCAGCTGCTGGCCGGCGACACCAAGTGCCTGGTCATGAACGTGCTCCCCAACGGCGACTCGGACACCGCGCCGATCGTCAAGGGCGCCGACAAAGCCGGTGCCTACCTGGTCACCCAGTGGAACAAGCCGGCCGACCTGAAGCCGGCCGACTACCAGACGTGGATCAGCCACATCACCTACAACGGCGTCGAGTCCGGCAAGCAGATCGGTGACGCGCTCGCCAAGTCGATCGGCGGCTCGGGCGGCATCATCGCGCTGCAGGGCGTCCTGGACACCGCGGCCGCCAAGGACCGGTTCGCCGGCCTGCAGGAGTCGCTCAAGGCGAACACCGGTGTGCAGCTGCTCGACCAGCAGACCGCCAACTTCTCGCGCGCCGAGGCGCTGACGGTCACCAAGACGCTGCTGACCAAGCACGGCGACAAGGTCAAGGGCATCTGGGCCGCCAACGACGACATGGCGCTCGGCGCCCTGGAGGCACTCCAGCAGGCAGGCAAGGCCGGCAAGGTCGCGGTCGTCGGTATCGACGCCGTGCCCGACGCCGTCGCGGCGGTCCAGAGCGGATCCATGACCGCGACCGTCTCCAGCGACGGCACCTGGCAGGGCGGCATCGGCCTGGCGATCGGCTTCTGCGTCGCCACCGGCAAGCTGCAGGTCAAGGACATTGCCGCCGACAACCGGGCGTTCTTCGCCGAGCAGTTCCTCATCACCAAGGACAACGCCGCCAGCTTCGCCCAGCCGAAGACGGACCCGGCGGACTTCGACTGCGCCAACGTCTTCAAGCGCGTGGCCGGGCCCCTGAAGTGACGGTCACCACCGGGGTCGCCGCGTCTCGCCGGATCATTCGGCGGGGCGCGGCGTTTCGAGACGCCGGCCCGCCGGTCGCGCTCGTCGTCATCTTCGCGGTGTTCGCGGTCCTGAGCCCGCAGTTCCGCAGCATCGACAACGTCCAGAACATCGTGGACGCCGCCGCGGTGCTCGCCGTCGTCACCTGCGGCATCACGTTCGTGCTGATGATGGGTTCGATCGACCTGTCGTCCGCCGGCGTGATGGGCGCCTCCGCGCTGACCGTGTCGCTGCTGGTGGCCAACAACCGCAACGACAACGACTTCGGTCTCGTCGGCGTCCTGGCCGCGATCGTGCTGGGCTGCGCGTTCGGCTGCCTGAGCGGGCTCGCGCTTGTCCTGCTGAAGGTGCCGTCGTTCATGGCCACGCTGGGCGTGTCGGCCATCGGGCTCGGCGTCGCGACCCTGCTGTTCGCCGGCGTCCAGCCCAACATCTCCGACACCATGCTCAAGAGCTGGGCCATCGAACGCTTCCTGGGCCTGTCCTATCTCACCTGGATCGCCGCCGCGTGCATCCTGGTGGGCTGGCTCGTCCAGCGCTACACCCGGCTCGGCCGGTACGCCTTCGCGATCGGCGGCGCCGAGGAAGTGCTGACGCTCTCCGGCGTCAGGGTCAAGCCGTACAAGGTCGCGGTCTTCACCCTCGCCGGCGCCTTCTACGGGCTGGCCGGGGTCATGGTGACCAGCCAGCTCGGCGCCGGTCTCGTCCAGGCCGGCAACGGATACGACTTCTCTGCCATCACCGCCGCCGTCGTCGGCGGCACCCTGCTCACCGGGGGCCGGGGCGGCATCCTGCACTCCGCCGTGGGTGTCGTGCTGGTCATGGTGCTCACCAACGGCCTCGTGCAGGTCGGCGTCAGCCCCTACTGGCAGGGCGGCGTCGAGGGCCTCATCGTCGTGGCCGCGGTCGCCGCCGCGGTCATCCCGCAGCGTCGAAGAAACCAGGTGGTCAAGTGAGCGTCCCAGACCAGCGGGAACCCACGACGTCCGCGCCGGTGCCGGCGTTGGAGGTCCGCGGCCTCGTCAAGCACTACCCGGGTGTGAAGGCTCTCGACGGCGTCGACCTGGTGGTCCATCAACACGAGGTGCTGGGCCTGGCCGGCGAGAACGGCGCGGGCAAGTCCACGCTGCTCAAAGCGCTGGTCGGTCTGGTCACCCCGGACGCCGGCGAGATCTACGTGCGCGGCGAGGCCGTCAAGCTGCGCAGCGTCGTCGACGCCGCCGACCACGGCATCGGCATGGTGTTCCAGGAGCAGTCCCTGGTGCCGAACCTGACCGCGGCAGAGAACATCCTGCTCGGCGGCGAAGGGCCCGCGGTCCGTCGCGGCGTCTACCGCTGGGACGTGATGCGCCGCCTGGCTCAGGAGCAGCTCGACAAGATCGGCTCGAAGATCGACCCCCTGGCCCGCACCGACACCCTGTCCTTCGCCGACCGGCAGATGGTCGAGATCGCCAAGGTGCTGCGCATCGAGCAGCGCAGCCAGCACCCGCCGGTCATCATCCTGGACGAGCCGACCTCGGTCCTGGAGTCCAAGGAGATCGACACCCTGTTCGCGCAGATCCGCCGGCTGCGCGAGTTCGCCTCGGTCGTCTTCGTCTCCCACCGCCTCGACGAGGTGCTGGACGTGTGCGATCGGGTGAGCGTGCTGCGCGGCGGCCAGTCGGTCGGCGAGGTCGCCACGGCCGGCGCCGTCCCGCGCGAGCTGCACCGGATGATGATCGGATCCACCGGGTCCGACGACCACTACCACGAGAACGCCGCCGCTTCCGTCGCGTCCGAGCAGCCCCGGCTGTCCGTACGCGGGCTGTCGGGCAAGTCGTTCCGCGACATCGACCTCGACGTCGCCGCGGGCGAGATCGTGGCGATCGTCGGCGTGCACGGCTCCGGCCGCGAGGACGTCTGCCGGGCGCTGTTCGGCATCGAGCCGACGAGCGCCGGTGAGATCCGGATGGACGGCAAGAAGATCAGCCTGCCGAACACCCGCGCCGCCTGCGCCGCCGGCATCGGCTACGTGCCCGCCGAACGCAAGATCGAAGGCATGGTCGGCCCGATGTCGGTGGCCGAGAACATGACCCTGACCAAGCAGAAGGCCCGCTGCGCGGGCCCGTTCGTGGCGCCGAAGAAGCAGGCCGGCCTGGTGGACCGCTGGATCGAGCGGCTGTCCATCCGCACGCCCGGCCGCGACACCCCCATCCAGCGGCTGTCCGGCGGCAACCAGCAGAAGGTGGTCCTGGCCCGATGGCTGATCGGCGACGGCATCCGGCTGCTCCTGCTCGACCACCCGACCCGCGGCCTGGACATCGGCGCCCGCTCGGAGGTCTATCGGTTGATGCGTGAGCTCGCCACCAGTGGCGTCGCCACCGTGCTGCTGGCCGACAGCCTCGAGGAGGCCATCGGCATGGCCGACCGCATCCTGGTCATGAACGACGGACGGGTCGTGACCGAGGTCGCCTGCCCGAACGGCGGCAAGCCGACCCCTCTGGACCTCGTGAAAGAGATGGTATGAGCACTCCCGTCGCCATGCAGCCGGTCGCCGAACCCGCGACCGGCAGAAATGGCCCCCGCCAAGCCAACCGGCTCACCGGGTTCATGCCGCTCATCGCCCTGGTCGCCCTGGTGGTGGCCCTGACGATCGCCGACCCGGACTTCCTGACCCAGCGCAGCCTGACCGCGGTGGCGCGGACCGCCGCCCCGCTCATCGTGCTCGCCGCGGGGGCGACGCTCATCGTCCTGTGCGGTGGCATCGATCTGTCCATCGCGGCGCTGGCCTCGCTGTCGACCGTCCTGCTGGCACTCTGGCTGCCGAACCTCGGCGGCCTGGCCACCCCGGCCGTCATCGCCGTCGCCGCGGCGATCGGCGCGGTGCAGGGCGTGGCGCATGTACTGCTACGGATCCCGTCGTTCATCGTCACCCTGGGCGGGATGAGCATCCTGTCCGCGGTCGCCCTCGTCGTCTCCGGCGCCGGCACCGTGCGGGTCGTCGACGACTCGCCGGTCAAGTGGCTCGAACTCTACGTCGGCGGCTACGTGCCGATGTCGGCCGCCATGGCGCTGCTCGTCGTCGCCCTGCTCGCGGCGATCCTCAAGGCGACCCCGCTGCAGAGCTGGGTCTCGGCCACCGGCTACGCCGAGTCGGCAGCGCGGCTCGCCGGCACCCCCGTGGACCTCGTGAAGATCGGTGCGTTCTGCGTCTCCGGCGCCTGCGCCGGGTTCGCCGCGGTCATGCTGGTCTCGCGGCAGTTCAGCGGCGGGCCGACCATGGCCGACAACCTGCTGCTGCCGGCGGTCGCGGCGATCGTCGTCGGCGGCACCGCGATCACCGGCGGTCACGGCAGCCTGTGGCGCAGCCTTGCCGGCGCGTTCGTCGTGACGCTGCTGCGGGTCGGCCTGCCGATCGTCGGTGTGCCGTCCGCCTACGAGCAGATCCTGTACGGCGTGATCATCGTCGTCGCCGTCGCACTGACCCTCGACTGGTCGAAGGTGTCGATCATCAAATAGCCGAGCCGAATCCCGACCCAGGTAACCGCACATACGGAAGGCCACCATGTCCCACGAGAACTCCACGCTCCTGCCCGCCGTCCGCTCGTTCCTGTCCGCGCCCAAGCAGCTGCTCATCGGCGGCGAGTGGGTGGACGCGAAGGACGGCAGGACGTTCGCCACCGTCAACCCGTCGACCGAGGAGGTGCTTGTCCAGGTCGCGCACGCGTCCGCCGTCGACGTGGACCGTGCGGTCGTGGCGGCGCGCACGGCGTTCGAGTCGCCCTCCCCGTGGTCGAAGATGACCCCGCGCGAGCGCTCCCACCTGCTGTGGCGCATCGGTGATCTCATCGATGCCCACGCCGAGGAGTTCGCCCAGCTGGAGGCCCTCGACAACGGCAAGCGCGTCGAGGCGGCCCGCGACGGTGACGTCGCGATCTCCGCCGAGCTCTTCCGCTACTTCGCGGGCTGGGCGACCAAGATGGAGGGCACGTCCATCCCGATGTCCGTGCCGGGCCGCGAGTTCCACGCCTACACCCGCCGCGAGCCGGTCGGCGTCGTCGCGGGCATCGTGCCGTGGAACTTCCCCCTGCTGATGGCCTGCTTCAAGATTGTCCCGGCGATCACCGCGGGCAACACGGTCATCCTCAAGCCGGCCGAGCAGACTCCGCTGACCGCACTGCGCCTCGGTGAGCTGCTGCTCGAGGCCGGCGTGCCGGCCGGTGTCGTGAACATCCTGCCCGGCTTCGGTGACACCGGGGCCGCGCTGGTCGACCACCACGGTGTGGACAAGGTCGCCTTCACCGGCAGCACCGAGGTCGGCAAGAAGATCGCCGCCGCGGCCTCGGGCAACCTGAAGAAGGTCTCCCTGGAGCTCGGCGGCAAGGCGCCCAACATCATCTTCAATGACGCCGACATCGACGCCGCCATCGCCGGCGCGGTGCTCGGCGGCTACTTCAACGAGGGGCAGTGCTGCGTCAACGGCTCGCGCCTGTACGTCCAGCGCGGTGTCTTCGACCAGGTCGTCGAGGGAGTGGCCGCGGCTGCCCGAGCGATCAGGGTGGGCGACGGCTTCGACCCGGCCTCGCACATGGGCCCGCTGGTCTCCAAGGAGCAGCACGAGAAGGTGCTGGGCTACATCCGGGGCGCGGTGGCCGAAGGCGCCGTGCTGAACGCGGGCAGCGCCGACGCTGTCGGTGATCGCGGCTTCTTCGTGGCGCCGACGCTCATCACATCGGTGAACGAGCAGATGGCCGTGCAGACCGACGAGATCTTCGGCCCGGTCGTGACGGCGATTCCGTTCGACACCGAGGACGAGGTCGTCGCGGCCGCGAACAACACGGTGTACGGGCTCGCCGCGGGCGTCTGGTCGCAGAACATCGGCACCGCGCACCGCGTCGGCGCCCGCCTGCGGGCCGGCACGGTGTGGCTCAACACGTGGCACGCCGACGATGTCACGCTGCCGCGCGGTGGCTTCAAGCAGTCGGGCTGGGGGCGCGAGCTCGGCTCGTTCGGCCTGGACGACTACACCGAACTCAAGACCGTCATCGCCGAGCTGCGATGAGCTGAGCTCACCGCCGAGGTGAGCGAGGTGAGTGACCGAAGGTAGGCCCCCGGAGATCCTTCCGGCGGGCCTACCTCCATGTCGGCCGGCGCCGGGATCGAGTCTGGGTTCACATATAAGAACGAAGAGAAAACCTTGTTCATGTATGTAGACCCAGTTCTTGACATTCCATTCACGAGTGTCTTACGTTCAGGCTTCCGTGGCGGAATCCGTCCTCGCCGTCACGCCCGCCGAACCTCAAGGGATCTCTTATGAAAGTGCCCCGCAGGTCTGCCCGCTCCCTCCTATTTGCGCAACTCGAACGATGGTCCGCGGGTCTGTCCGGCCGCGCCGCCGCGACGTTCGTCGCGCTGGCCACGGTCGCCGGTTTGCTGACCGGCCCCGTCGCCGCGCACGCAGCCCCCGACAACGACGGCCGGCTCAGCGTCCTGCTGTTCTACAAGCCCAACTTCCACGCCTCCAACGTGCAGGCCCGCCAGGCCGTGCGGGACCTGGCCAACCAGCTCGGCACGCAGTACGGCCAGCCGGTGGACATCCAGGAGACCGAGGACCCCGCGGCGTTCAACACCGCGAACCTCGCCATCCGCGACACGGTCGTCTTCGCGCAGACCGGTGGCGTCCTGTTCAACGCTTCGCAGCGCTCCGCGCTGGAGGCCTACATCCGCGGCGGCGGCGGCTTCATGGGCCTGCACTACACCGGCTGGTCGGTCGGTGAGAGCGAGCACGACGTCAACCCGTTCTACGCCCGCCTCGT
This sequence comes from Catellatospora chokoriensis, assembly GCF_011297315.1. Lineage (NCBI taxonomy): Bacteria > Bacillati > Actinomycetota > Actinomycetes > Micromonosporales > Micromonosporaceae > Catellatospora > Catellatospora chokoriensis. The sequence goes on along the minus strand of NZ_JAAOTI010000036.1, from coordinate 45,607 downwards.
CGGCGCCGTCTCCGAAGGACACCCGGAGAACCCGGGCGTGCGGCCGGGCCGCGTGTTCGTGACGAACACCAGCCACCCGCTCACCCAGGGTGTGACGGCCAGCCTCACCCGCAGCGACGAGTGGTACGACTGGGTCGTCAACCCGGCGCCCTGGGTGCGCACCCTCATCCAGGCCGACGAGTCCTCCTACGGCATGGGCCGCCAGGGCTCCATGCACCCGGTCACCTGGTGCCAGACGATCGACTCCGGCCGGTCCTGGTACACCTCCATGGGCCACGAGGGCACCGCGTACAGCGAGTCCTACATGCTCGCCCAGATGAAGAACGGCCTCGCCTACGCCGCGAAGCTGCTGGCCGCGGACTGCTCGCCGCCGACCAAGGACCAGGCCGGCTCCTGGAGCGGCGTCACCCCGTGGCCGCTGGTCCCGATCAACATGGCGCTGACCTCCGACGGCCGGGTGCAGTCGTTCGGCAGCGTCGGCGGCTGGGGCACCGACACCACGCCGTACGACTGGACCGGCAACGACTCGGTCACGCAGGGCGGCCAGATGGAGGTCGACGTCTGGGATCCCGCCCAGCCGCGCACCCTGGCGAACCTGCGCAACGGCATCCTGCCGAACACCACGTACACCGACCTGTTCTGCGCCATGCAGGTGCAGTCGCCGCACGACCACTCCACCATGACGGTCGGCGGCGACGACGGCATGGGCGGCAACTCGCCCAACGACGGCGCCATCGGCGTCACCAGCTACACCACGAACAACGGGCTGCAGAACGAAGCGCCCATGAACTACCCCCGCTGGTACCCGACCGGAACCACCATGCCCAACGGCGACGTCGTCGTGCAGGGTGGCAGCCTCACCGGCGGGCCGGGCGGGCGCGGCGTGCTCACCCCGGAGATCTACACCCCGGAGCAGGGCTCGGGCTGGAAGAAGCTCACCGGGGCGACGAACTCGGCCGCGTACGGCGACGGCGGGTCCGACCACGCCGGCGCGGACGAGAACCGCTGGTGGTACCCGCGCGCGTTCGTGTCCCCGACGACCGGGACGCTGTTCAACATCACCGGCACGCAGATGTACGAGCTCAACCCGTACGGCAACAGCGGCACCGGCCAGCTGACGCTGCGCGGCACCCTGCCCACCAACATCTCCAACCAGGGCGCCAACGGCAACCCGGTCGGCGCCACGTCCACCGCCACGATGTTCCGCCCCGGCAAGATACTGCAGGTCGGCGGCGGCTGGTGGGGTAACGGCGGCGGCCCCGACGGCGCCCGCGCCGGCTTCGTCGTCGACATCACCGGCGGCACCGCCAACCCGGTCGTCACGGCGACCCAGCCGATGAAGTACCAGCGGCACTGGGCGACCTCGACGCTGCTGCCCGACGGCCGGGTGCTGGTCACCGGCGGCGGCCGGGAGAACAACGGCAACGGCGGATACGTCACCAACCCCGAGATCTGGAACCCGGACACCGGCGCCTGGACCGAGGTCGTCATCCCGGCCGAGCGGGCCCGGCTCTACCACTCCACCGCCCTGCTCCTGCCCGACGGCCGGGTGATGATCGGCGGCGGTGGCGCGCCCGGTCCGCGTAACTACACCGATGTGGAGTACTACTCCCCGTCGTACCTGTTCGACAGCAACAACGCCGCGCCTCGCCCGGTGATCAACACCGCGCCGGCGAAGATCGGCTACAACGGCACCTTCCAGATCACCGCGACGGGTACGGTCTCCAAGGTCGCGCTGGTCCGCAACGGCTCCGTGACGCACGGGTTCAACAACGACCAGAACTTCCAGAACCTGGCGTTCAGCCAGTCCGGCGGGACGGTCACCATCAACTCGCCGCTGAACGGCAACTACGCGCCGGCGGGTTCGTACATGCTGTTCGTCTTCGACGCCGCCGGCACCCCGTCGGTCGCGAAGATCGTCAAGATCGACCCCGCGGTCATCATGACGCAGCTCAACCCGCGGGTCGTCGACCAGTTCGAGTACCCGCGCCTGCCCGCCGAGTGGCGCACCAACAACCCGCCCGCGACGGTCGACGTCGCCGCCGGCAACAGCCGGATGGTGCCGTGGACGGTCCAGAGCCAGGTCCAGCTGGTGCGCGGCAACGCCACCGGCCAGGGCGGCCTCGGCTTCACCGGCTACCAGCTCTCCCTGGGCACCTCGGGCAGCATCAGGCGCACCGTCAGCGACCTCACCCCCGGGGCCACCTACCGGATATCGCTGCGCTACGCCCGCGACGCCCGATCATCCGGGACCGCCGCCGCGACGGCCACCCTGTCGATCGGCAGCCTGAGCACCACGCTCACCGCCACGACAGCGCAGCCGTCGACAGCCGCCTACGGCACCTACTCCGGCACCTTCACGGCCGCGACCGCCTCGCAGACGCTCGCCCTGACAGGGACCGGTGGCGCCAGCCTGATGATCGACGACCTGGTCATCGTCGGCGACAACGCTCCGCCGCCCGCCACGGGCATCCCGGTGCGATACGAGTTCGAGGAGGGCACGGGCACCACGGCCGCCAACACCGGCTCCGTCAGCGGGGTAGGGGCTGCCGTGCTGACCGGCACCACCGGCTGGTCCGTCAACGGTGTCCTCGGCAAGGCGGTCAACCTGCCCGGCGGCAGCACCGCGAACGCGGTGGACCTGCCGGACAACCTGCTGCAGGGCGCGGCGAACTTCTCCACCAGCCTGTGGGTCCGCCCCGACACGAAGTCCAACTGGACCGGCCTGTTCCACATCGGTGACGGACTCGGCTCCGCCGGGAGCTACTACCAGATCCAGATGCAGACCCAGGCCAGTGGCAGCACCGGACTCGCCGTCACCTTCAAGGGCAAGACCGGCCCCGAGGAGCGGGTCTTCGCCACTCCGGCGCAGGACGTGGCCGTCAACCAGTGGAACCACGTGGCCTTCACCCGGCAGGGCTCGATCGGCACGCTGTACCTCAACGGCGTGGTGATCGCGACGCGCACCGACCTGACCGTCGGCATGACCGAGGTCGGCCCGACCGCCAACAACTGGCTGGGTCGCAACGGCTACGGGGATGCGGCGTTCGACGGCCTGATGGACGACGTACGCCTGTACACGTCCACGCTGACCGCGGCGGACGTGGCGGCGATGTACAACGAAGGAGTCGCCGTCCGGTACACCTTCGACGAGAACACGGGCACCTCCGCCGCGAACACGGGCGCGAAGTCGTCGATCGGCGCAGCCTCCTTCCTGGGTACCACCGGCTGGAGCACGGCCGGCCAGTACGGCAGCGCGGTGTCGCTGCCGGGCGGCGCCGCGAGCACGAACAACCACGTGAAGATGGCCGACAACATCGCGGCCGGACTGGACGAGCAGTTCACCGTGTCCTTCTGGGCACGGCCGGACACGCTGCCGAGCTGGGTGCCGCTGGTCCAGATCGGCAGCAGCACGGACACGTTCTTCCTGCTCCAGTCGTCCACGAACGGCACGACCACCGGGTTCGGGGCCACGTTCAAGGCACCGGGGGTGGCCACGCAGGAACGGCTCCTGCTCGGTGCGGGCAGGGACCTGCCTCTCAATGCCTGGACGCACGTGGTGTTCACGATGAACGGATCGACCGGAAAGATCTACTTCAACGGCGTTCTGCAGGCCACTCGTACCGACTTCACCATCGGCATCGGTGACGTGGGCGTGGGCGGCACCACCACGGCCAACTTCGTCGGTGGCACGAGCTGGGGAGATGCCAGGTTCGACGGGTTGATCGACGACTTCCGGCTGTACGGTTACGAGCTCAGCGCCGAGCAGGTGACACAGCTGCACCAGGGTCGCCGGTAAGCGATGACACGACGACGTGGGCTCCGGGGAAGTTCCCGGGGCCCACGTCCCGTGCCGGGACTGAGCCGGATACCGTCGGCGCCGCCGACGATCTCGAAGAGCAGGGACACCTCGCATGACCGACACCATCGCGCCACCCCGGGCCACCGGTTCCGGCCGCGCCGCAGCGCTCGTCTCCGAGGTCCTGCACCCGGGCATCTTCTCCCTGGTGCTGCCGCCGGCGGTCGGCGCCGTCGCGGCGGGCTGGGGCGGCGCGCTGTGGGGGCTGCTGGCCTGCGTATTCACCGCCGGGATACCGCTGTTGATCATCCTCGGCGGCGTCCGGCGGGGCAGGCTGAGCAATCACCACATGGACCGGCGTGAGGAGCGCGCCGCGCCGCTCGGTCTGTCGGTAGTCTCGGTCGCCGCCGGTCTCGGCCTCCTGACGTTCCTGAACGCGCCCGCCCCGTTGCGCGCCACCGTCGCGGCCCTCGGTGCCGCACTGGCCGTGACCACGTTGGTCAACCTGTGGTGGAAGCTGTCGGCACACGCGGCGACGGTGTCCGCGGCGGCCGTGGTGCTGACTGCGGCCCTCGGCGGCCCCGGTGCCGTCTCGTGGTTGATGGTGGCGGTGGTCTGCTGGGCGCGCCTACGCCTGGGCGCGCACGATCCCGCGCAGATCGGCGCCGGAGTCCTGGCCGGAGCCGGCTCGGCCGTGCTTGCCTGGACCGTGCTGAGCTGATCCGCGACGGCGGACGCCAGGGACGGGCACCCTCGTGGCCGGGCACCGTCCGTCCTGGCCGGCCGCACGTTCGTGCCACTCCGTCAGGTGCGTGGCATGCCGGCTGCCGCGACATTGCCCACCTGGCGCAGTTCGGTCAGGCGCAGCAGCAGACCGGCGGCGACATAGCCGACGATCCCGGCCGCTCCGGCGGCGGCGAGCACAGTCAGTGACGCGGTCCAGCCGTTGCCCACGACCGGGGTCAGCGCCCGCGTGGCGAGGATCGCGCACGCCGCACTGATGGCGGCCGCGCCGAGGGTCCGCAGGTGCGTGGCGATCAGCCGTCGACCGTCGATGCGGCCGAGGCGGCGGCGCAGCAAGGCGGCAGAGACGAGCAGTCCGGCGCTGTACGCGATGGCATATGCCGCGGGCACGCCGAGAACAATGTCGGCGCGCGGCAGCAGCCAGATGGCACCAGCGCATCCGGCCACGCCGATCGTCGCGACTCCCGCACTGATCAGTGCAGGTGTCTTGGTGTCCTGCAGGGCGTAGAAGCCTCGGACCATGATCGAATACCCGGTGAAGGGCAGCAGCGTGAACCCGAACACCGTCACGACCGCGCCCAGCAGGCTCACCGTCGACGCCACGCTGCGGCCATGCTCGAACAGCAGGGCGGCCAGTGGCCGTCCGAGGGTTATCATCGCCACCGCGATCGGTGCCATCGCCACCGCGGCGACTCGTAAGGTACGGGACAGGTCTTCGACGACCTGCGCATGGTCGAGCTGAGCCGCGCTGCGGCTCAGGCGCGGCAGCATCGCGGTCATCACCGACACCGCGATGACCGCGAACGGCACCTGGAAGATCGCATACGCGCTCTGGTATGCGGTGACGCCGCCCGGCCCGCTCAGTGACGCGGCCCGGGTGGCCATGGCGAGCAGCACCTGGCCGGCCACGACCGAGATCAGCACCCAGGCGCCGAGCCGGCCGATGCGGCGGACCGCCAAGCCTCGTGGGTTCCAGCGCGCCCGCAGCGGAAATCCGCTGCGCATCAGGTAGTACAGCACCAGCGCCATCTGGGCGAAGACTCCCGCCGTGGTGCCGAGTGCCAGCAGCAGCGTCTGTCCCGTGGTCAGGTCGCCCGTTCCCACCGTCGGCCAGATGACGAGGTAGATCAGCCCGACCGCGATGAGCACCACGTTGTTGCACAGCGGGGCCCACATCGGGGCGGTGAAGCGGCCGCGGATGTTCAGCACGGCTCCAGCGGTGGCGCTGACTCCGTAGAACAGGATCTGGGGTAGGAAGAACCGGCTGAACACCAGTGCCTGACTTCGCTGCGCGGCGGTGAAGCCGGGCGCGAGGAGGTCGATCAACAGCGGTGCGGCCAGCAGCGCGACGAGGGTGACCAGGCTCAGGCCATACACCATCAGGGTCAGTAGGCGCTGAGCGTACTCCACACCGTCGTCGGGTTCGGACAACGACGCCCGCACCAGCAGCGGCACCACGACGCTTGCCATCGCCCCGCCGACCACCAGCTCGTACACCGCGTTGGGCAGCGTGTTGGCGACGTTGTAGTTGTCGAGTAGTTCGGTGCCCATGCCCAGCGCTGCCGCGATCACCACGATCCGCAGGAATCCGGTCGCCCGGGCCGCGAGCGTCGCGACAGCCATGCCGCGGCTCGCCTGTCCGAGTGTCGGTTCCTTTGCCACGCCGACATTCCTAACGCATCGATGCTTCGGACGCAGCCCCGTCAACAGTCGGTGCAGGGGATGCGGTCGGCGGCGAACCTGGTCGACGGGTGGTTGTCCCTACCTCCGAGCAGGGGGCGTGCGGGATTCCTTGTCAAGGTCACGTTCGCGAGGCTCGACACATGAGCCAAGCCATGATCGCGGACCGCCCTCCCGCCAACCGGGGCAGCGACTTCGCGCACCTGTCGGAGCGGATCAAGAAAGCCGGCCTGCTCGACCGGCAACCCGGCTACTACGCGCTACGCATCACCCTCGTCGTCGCGGCGTACGCCGGGGCGTGGGCGGCCTTCGCGCTGATCGGCGACTCGTGGTGGCAGCTGCTCGTCGCCGCCGCGCTCGCCGTGGTCTACGCCCAGGTGGCCCTCGTCGCCCACGACCTCGCACACCGTCAGGTCTTCACCTCCCGCAGGCCGAGCGAGATCGCCGGGCTCCTCGCCGGCAATCTCGGCATCGGCATGAGCTACGGCTGGTGGATGGACAAGCACACCCGCCACCACGCCAACCCGAACCACGAGGACCACGACCCCGACGTCTCGCCCGACATCCTGATCTGGTCCACCGACCAGGCGCGGGCCAGCAAGGGCGTGCCCCGCCTCATCGGTCGCTACCAGGCATACCTGTTCTTCCCGCTGCTGCTGCTGGAGGGGCTGAACCTGCATGTGGCCGGCGCGCGTGCCCTGCGCCGGCGCGGGATCCGGCACCGGGCGGCGGAGATCGCGCTGTTCACCGTGCACGTGGTCGGCTATCTCGGCGTCACTGTCGCGATGCTGCCGCCTGGCAAGGCTCTCGCCTTCATCGCCGTCCACCAAGGGCTGTTCGGCCTCTACCTCGGCTGCACGTTCGCGCCCAACCACAAAGGCATGCCGATGGCCACCGACGACATGGACTACCTGCGCAAGCAGGTGATCACGTCCCGCAACGTGTCCGGCGGGCGGCTGCTCGACCTGGTGCTCGGCGGGCTCAACCACCAGATCGAGCACCACCTGTTCCCGAACATGCCCACGCCGAACCTGCGCCGGGCCAAGCCGATCGTGCGGGCGTACTGCGCCGAAATCGGAGTGCCCTATGCGGAGTCGGGCCTCGTCGCGTCCTATCGGCAGGCGCTGACGCATCTGCACCGCGTCGGGGCGCCACTGCGAGCACGGTAGGCCGGTGCCCGACGCCTGGCCGACAGCACGACGAGAGCAGACCGGCCGAACGGTGGTCCGGTCGGTGGCCCGGACCGGGTCCGGCGGTGCCGGCGGCGGTGCAGGCACGGAACTCATGCTCGCCCACGGCAATCGAGCTGCGATCATCGGTGAGTTCCGGGCCTGCCTGCCGTCGTTCGTCTGTCCGGATTGGCGCCTACCACCGGTCGTGCGCTCCGGCAGGCCGGTCAGGAAGGCGCTCTGGCCATCTCAGCAGCCGATGCGAGCCGAGCCCCACGCGATGTCGTCGAACCAGAGGCGGTCGGCGCCCTCACCGTAGCTCTCCCAGCCCAGGCGCAGGTCGGTCAGGTTGGGGTGCCAGTTGGCCCGGGCGAGCCACTGCCGATCCACGTCGGCGGTGGGCACTCCGTCCACGCGCAGGCCCGCCACCTCGCTGCCATCTGTCCAGGTCTGCACCTGGCCCGCGGGCCCGTCGACCCGGATCTCCACGCACACCCAGCGGTCGACCGGCAGCGGGCGGCTGAGCGCCACCCCGGTCGGGCTCTGCTCGGGCAGGGTCGCGTCGTCGGACTGGCGGTTCCACTGCAGGGCGGCGTTCTGGCCGCCGACGCGCAGGTCCCGGTTGCCGTCGGCGGCGTCGCGCATGGCCAGGAAGGTCACGTGTGCCGACGGCAGTGCGGTGGTGTGCCTGACGTAGAACCGGCCGTACCAGACACCGCCGAGCGCGCTGAAGTCACGGGTCGACTTCAGGAACACGTGGTTGCAGTAGCCGGCGGTGCCGTCGACGCGAACCGACCGGCTGCCCGACCTGGCGACGGTGGTGTCGACAACGGCAGACCCGGTGCCCTGGCAGTCGGGGTAGGCCAGCGTCCACGCGCCCGACGGCACAGTGCCGGTCTGGTCCTCGAAGCCGTCGCACCACAGCGCGCCGGTGCAGCCGGCCGGCGGCGGCCCGGACGGCGACGGGCTCGCCGACGGGCTGGCCGACGGTCGGGGGGAGGCGCTCGGCGACGGTGACGTGCTGCGCGACGGGCTCACCGACGGGCTGGGTGAGCTGCTGCGCGATGGGCTGGGCGAAGCGGAGCTGGGCACCGGCGACGGGGTCGCCCCGCAGGGCGCGCCGTTGACGGTGAAAGCGGTCGGCGCGGTGTTGTTGCCCGCCCAGGTGCCCTGCATGCCGAACTCCAGCGAGGCCCCGGGCGCCAGGTCGCCGTTGTAGGCGGCGTTGACCGCGGTGACGGCGGTGCCGGACTGGGTGACGGAGGCGTTCCAGGCGTTGGTGATCTTCTGGTCGCCGGGCCAGGTCCAGCCGACAGTCCAGCCGTGGATGGCGGTGTCGCCGGCGGTGAGCTTGACGTAACCGACGAAGCCGCCGGTCCACTGGTCGGCACGGTAGCTGACCTGGCAGGCGGCGGCCGCGCCGGCTGGGGGTGGGGCGGCGGCGACGGCTCCGATGCCGGCGGTGACCGTGGCGAGGACGGCGGCGGCGGACGCGCGCCATCGTGCGGACAGGTGCATGGAAGATCCTTCCGGGAGGCCGTGCGGCAACGGCCGCGACGGCGAGGGTGCGCTGTGGACCAGCCGACGCCCGGTGCGTGGCTGGGGCAGGACAGCTCCCGGCTCCCGGATCCGCGTCGCCGCACCCACGGCGAGCAGATCTGATGGATGAGTGTAAATGTCAGGACGGGCGGCGTCCAGCGATGCTTTATCCACTTTCGTGTGATCATGAGCATCGACGGGGTGCCGTCACCACTACAGGGTGTTGCACGGCCCGGAGTACTTGGCCGGGTCCTTCTCCGCCATCGTCAGGATGTCCACCCTCAATCGCACGTTCTTGAACAACTTGCTCTTCATCCAGGCGAGATCGTCCGGGGTCAACTGCCCGCGTTCGGCCGCCGTCGGGCACAGCCTCGGCGCGAACCGGAACGGCACGTTCCCGTTGCGCAGCAGCTGCACCCCGGTGCTCCCGCCCGTGGTGACGTCGAATGCCAGGTCGAAGGAGTACGGCCGGCGCAGACTGCCCACCTTCACGGTGAAGTCCCGCTCCTCGCCCGGGGCGATTTTGACGGTCCTGCCGTTGAAGTACGGCACCGTCGCGGTGCCGTTGGACGACTCCTCGTAGGCCAGTGGCGTGTCGGCGTCGGCGGTGAACGTCAGCGCGACGAACTCGCCTCCCGCGCCGCCCTCGTTGTTCATGATGTACGCCATGGCCAGTGGCATGCACTCCTCGGCGATGTTCACGAGCCGCACATTGGTGATGGTCACCGGCTCTGTGCCGGAGTTGCGCACGAGGAACATCGCGCGGGCCCCGCCGAGCAGGAACAGGCCGTCGGTCCAGGCGTCCTGCAGCGACCACTCGGGAGTGCGTCCCGTGCTGAGCAGCTGGGGATACTTCTGCAGCGTCGCCTCGGTCAGCGCGTAGTTGAAGCCGGTGCCGTTGGTGAGCTCGGTGATCTTGAAGGTCAGCGGAGTGGCGGTCTGCTCCTGGACGTTCCTGGCCGGCAGTGGGCACGCCGCGGCTTCGCCGGCGGCCGATGCCGCCGCGCTGCCCGACCCGTTCGGCTGCACCGGGGCCGGGTCCGACGGCGTCCCGCAGCCGACGGTGACCGCCGCGGTGAGCGCGGCTGCCGACAGCAGTGCCGCTGCCCGTCGGCTGCGCTGGGATGCTCGCATCGTCATGCTCCTTCTCCGCAGTCTGCGAGGGGCTCTTGGCTTCCCCGGATGTAGCCGAGCGCGCCCGTCGTGTCGGCCGGGTTCAGCTCGGCCCGGGTCAGGTCCAGGCCGTGGCTGGTGAGCGCCCAGACGTTGGTGGTCTCGGCGAATACGACGTACACGCCGAAGGACGCGCTCTGCTCCTTGCGTTGGATCGATTGCGGTGACCGTGCGAAGACCCGGAAGGTGACCTCGGCACACGGCGGGATGTCCCCGACGTCCACGCCGCGGACGCCGGCGACGCCGTCGTCGCCGATCAGCGGGAGGAACGGTGTGACGGACCTGACCGGCACCGGCGACCGGTTGGAGACCAGGATGTCCAGGCCTCGTGGCCGTACGCTGCTGGCGTCGTCGCCGACCTGGATCCACGTCGACACCCGGGAGGCGTAGATCCGCAGCTGCCGCTGCCGCTCGAAGTTGTTGAGCTCGGTCTGCAGCTCGTTGACCCGGCGCTGGTCCTGGAGCGTCAGCGCGGTGACGACCAGCGCGAGGACGGACACGATGAGTGCCACACCGGTGATGTACAGGTTGACGCGCTCAGGACTGTAAAGGTGCGGGGGAATCTGTCGCGGAGGCGGCGACGGTGCCGCGGGTGGTGGAGGCGCTACGGGTTCTTCCGCGTCGCTCGCGTGGCGGACGCTTCACGCACCGGCATTTGGCGAATGATTCCGGCCGCGACTGCGGAGGACCACGCCCCTGTCGCATTGGCGACTGTGCATGCGGGCTGGTGGTCGGCGCTTGCCGCCGATGCGGCAACCACGCTCGGCCGATACGGTCGGTCCCCGCGGGTGGCCCGGCCGGTGCGGGAGGCCGGTCGGCCGGCGGCCGCCGTCGTTGGCGCGGCCCGCGCTGACCCGTCGGTCGCGTCGTGTGGATTGTCGGATGGCTGAACGTCAGTCTCCCGCCGGCAGGCTTCGCCGTCTCCCGCTCGGGTTCGGCGGCCTCGGCGGGTCGGCACGTGATGAGCCTTCACAACGGCGAGGGAGTCTGTTTAACTGTCTGCACTGGACGGGAGAGCGCTCTCCGATCAACCGGAACAGGGAGGAGGTGAAGGCACGTACGCCCTCATGTCGTGGCCGGCTCGGCCGCTCACGACAAGCAGCCCGGTGGTGGCCAACGGCTTGCGGCACCTCTCGACTTCGGCGAGACGACATGTGTCCGATGCCGACCACACGACAGCAGGGCGACCGTTCGGCACTCTCTCTGTCGAGCGGATGCGGCGCTACCAAACGAGTCGTAACCCAGTCTGAGGCCCACCGTGCCATGGTGCGGCTGACAGCTCACGGACCAGACGTGATCGGCGCACGTCTTCATTGTTCTCTCTACAGGAGAGGTGCAACCGATCATGTTCCTTCGCAGAGTGCTGCTCTGTGTCACCATCGTGCTGGCCGGCGTCGGCTTCAACGCCGTCCCCGCGCAGGCCGCCCCCGACTTCTCGGTGCTGATCTTCAGCAAGACCGCGGGTTTCCGGCATGACTCGATCCCGGTGGGCATCACCGCGATCCAGCAGCTCGGCACGGCCAACAACTTCGCGGTCGAGGCTACCGAGGACGCCACCCAGTTCAACGACGCCAACCTGGCCAGATTCAAGGCCGTGATCTGGCTGTCCACCACCGGCGACGTGCTCGACGCCACCCAGCAGGCCGCGTTCGAGCGCTACGTCCGCGCCGGCGGCGGGTACGTCGGCGTGCACGCCGCGTCCGACACCGAGTACGACTGGCCCTGGTACGGCAGCCTGGTGGGCGCCTACTTCGCCAGCCACCCGGCGATCCAGCCGGTCACGGTGCGCATCGAGGACACGGCCCACCCGTCCACCGCGGGCCTGCCGACGAACTGGAACCGCACCGACGAGCTGTACAACTACCGCACCAACCCGCGCTCGACGGTGCACGTGCTGGCCAACCTGGACGAGTCCACGTACACCGGCGGCAGCATGGGTGCAGACCACCCGATCTCGTGGTGCCGCGCCTACGACGGCGGACGCTCGTGGTACACCGGCCTCGGACACACCCAGGAGAGCTTCAGCGAGGCCAACTTCCGCACCCACCTGCTCGGCGGCATCCGCTACGCGGCCCAGGGCACCGGGAACTGCACGGTCGGCGGCCCCCCGCCGGTCGGCACGTTCAACCAGGTGACGCTGGCCAAGGGCGCGGCCGAGACGGGCGAGCCGATGGGTCTGACCGTGCTGCCGAACCGGGGTGTGCTGCACACCTCCCGCGACGGTGTCGTCCGGTACACCGACGTCAACGGCAACACCAAGGTCGCGCTGACCCTTCAGGTCTACACCCACGACGAGGAGGGTCTGCAGAGCATCAAGGCCGACCCGAATTTCGCCAGCAACCGGTGGGTGTACCTCTACTACGCGCCCCCGCTGAGCACCCCGGGCGGCGACGCGCCGACGACCGGCACCGCGGCACAGTTCGCCCCGTTCAACGGGTCCAACAAGCTGGCCCGGTTCACGGTGCGCGACGACAACACGATCGACCCGGCGTCGCAGGTCACCATCCTCGACGTGCCGACCAGCCGGGGGCAGTGCTGCCACGTCGGCGGTGACATCGACTTCGACGCGGCCGGCAACCTGTACCTGTCGACCGGCGACGACACCAACCCGTTCGACTCGGGCGGCTCCGCGCCGATCGACGAGCGGGCCGACCGCAACCCGGCGTTCGACGCGCAGCGCACCGCGAGCAACAGCAACGACCTGCGGGGCAAGGTCCTGCGGATCAAGCCGGGAGCCACCGGTGGTTACACCATCCCGGCCGGCAACATGTTCGCGCCGGGCACGCCGAACACCAAGCCCGAGGTGTACGCCATGGGCTTCCGCAACCCGTTCCGGATGAGCGTGGACAAGGCCACCGGGGTCGTCTACCTCGGTGACTACGGCCCCGACGGCGGCGCCGACCCGAACCGCGGACCGGCGGGCACGGTGGCGTTCGAGCGGATCACGCAGCCGGGCAACTTCGGCTGGCCCTACTGCTCGAACTACAACACCCCTTACCACGAGTACACGTTCCCCAGCGGTCCGTCGGCCGGCCTGTTCAACTGTGCGGGCGGCCCGACGAACAACTCGCGCAACAACACGGGCATCACCACCCTGCCGCCGTCGCAGGCCGCCTGGCTGCCCTACGGCGGTGCCGGACCCTGGCGGCCCGAGCTGGGCGGCGGCGGCCCGATGGGCGGCCCGGTCTACAACTTCAACCCGGCGCTGGTCTCCGACGTGAAGTTCCCGGCCTCCTACAACGGCAAGGCCATCCTCGGCGAGTTCACCAGCCGCTGGATCAAGGCGGCCACGATCAACGCCAACGGCACCGCCGGCGCGATCGACCCGATCCCGTGGTCCGGGACCGCGATCATGGACCTGGAGTTCGGACCGGACGGCGCCCTGTACGTGCTCGACTACGGCACGACCTGGTTCGGTGGCGACGCCAACTCGGCCGTCTACCGCATCGAGTACAACAGCGGCGGCAACCGGGCGCCGATCGCCCAGGCCGCGGCGAATCCGTCCACCGGCGCGGCGCCGCTGACCGTGCAGTTCAGCTCGGCGGGCAGCAACGACCCGGACGGCGACGCGATCACGTACGCCTGGGACTTCACCAGCAACGGGAGCACCGACTCGACCGCGGCCAACCCGACGTTCACGTACGCGGCCAACGGCGAGTACACCGCGACCCTGACGGTCCGGGACACCGGCGGCCGGATCTCGACGGCGAGCGTCGTCGTCGGCGTCGGCCGGGCGGGGATCCAGATCGTCATCCCGGGCAACGGCACCGTTTTCCAGTTCGGTGACCTGGTGCCCTACGAGATCCGGGTCACCGATCCGAACGTCGGCACCGTCGACTGCAACCGGGTCGTGCTCAACTACGTCCTCGGCCACGACAGCCACGGACACCCCATCACCAGCAAGACCGGATGCACCGGCTCGATCCAGACCACGGTCGACGGTGAGCACGACGCGGCCGCGAACATCTTCGGGGTGCTCGCAGCGGTCTACACCCCGCCCACCGGCGTCGCCGTCCAGGCCCAGCACCAGCTGCAGCCCAGGACGCGGCAGGCCGAGCACTACAACACGATGAACGGTGTCCAGATCGCCGCCAAGGCCAGCGCGCACGGCGGCAACGCCGTCGGCTACATCGAGAACGGCGACTGGATCTCCTTCACGCCGTACAACCTGACCGGCGTCACCGGGTTCAAGGCGCGGGTCGCCTCGGCCGGTGTCGGCGGCACGCTGACCGTGCGGGTCGGCTCGCCCACCGGCACGGTCGTGTCCACGGTGCCGGTCGCGCCGACCGGCGGCTGGGAGACCTGGGTCGACGTGACCGGCACGGTGACCGTGCCGGCCGGAACGCAACAGCTGTACCTGGTGTTCACCGGCGCCGCCACCGGCTCGCTGTTCGACATCGACGACTTCACGTTCACCGCCGGCGGCACCCAGCCGCCGACGGGGACCAACCTCGCGCTGAACCGTCCGGCGACGGCGTCGAGTGTCGAGGGGGCCTACACGGCGTCGGCGGCGGTCGACGGTTCGCTGACCACCCGGTGGGGCAGCGCGTTCGCCGACCCGCAGTGGATCCAGGTGGACCTCGGTCAGTCGTATGCGATCAACCGGGTCAAGTTGACCTGGGAGGCCGCGTACGGCTCGGCGTACCAGATCCAGACGTCGGCCGACGGCACGACCTGGACCACGGCACGCACGGTCACCGGCGGTGACGGCGGCGTCGACGACAACACGGGGCTCACGGCCACCGGCCGGTACGTGCGGATCAACGGCACGGCCCGGGGCACCGCGTGGGGCTACTCGCTGTTCGAGTTCGAGGTCTACGGTGACGGCACCCCGCCGCCGCCCACGAACAACCTCGCGCTGAACCGGCCGGCCACCGCATCCAGCGTGGAAGGCGCGTTCGTGGCGTCGGCGGCGGTCGACGGCTCGCTGACCACCCGGTGGGGCAGCGCGTTCGCCGACCCGCAGTGGATCCAGGTCGACCTGGGCCAGTCGTACGCGATCAACCGGGTGAAGCTGACCTGGGAGGCCGCGTACGGCTCGGCGTACCAGATCCAGACCTCGGCCAACGGCACGACCTGGACGACGGTACGTTCGGTCACCGGCGGCAACGGCGGGGTCGACGACAACACGGCGCTCGGGGCCACCGGCCGGTACGTGCGGATCAACGGCACGGCCCGGGGCACCGCATACGGTTACTCGCTGTTCGAGTTCGAGGTCTACAGCTGACCGCGTAGGCCGCCTGCGCCGGGCGCGGAGGACCGCTCAGGTCCTCCGCGCTCGGCGGTGCTCAGTGACAGTGCGGTTCTCCGACCAGGGCGGCGCACCATTCGGCGGCGGATTCGGTGGCCGCCGAGCCCGGCCACCGTGGCAGTTCATGTGCGCCGTCGAGCGCATGACCGAGCGCGGCAGCGGTGGCGGAGACGTCGAACGGGTCAACGCCCAAGGTGTAGGGGTGCAGCTCGTCATATACGCCCGCATTCACCGAGAGCACGACCGGGGCCGTCGGGTTCACCAGCAGCGATTCCTTGGCAACCAGGTTGAGCCCGTCGAAAGTCGGGTTCACCAGGGTCGCGCAGGCCAGCTGGAGTGCGGCGACGACCCGGTGCTGGGTGTTGTCGCCGGGTTCGGCGTACAGCAGAGTCACCGGCTCGGGACCGTCCCCGCCATGCCGCGCGTTGATGCGCGCGGCGATCGCCGCGCACGTCTGCTCATACCTGCGGTGCCGCTCGGTGGGCCGGCGAACGCCGGAGAGCAGCGCGCAGTGCCAGACACCGCGAGCCAGTTCCGGCCGGCCCGCCAGCAGCCGCTCGTACGCCAGCAGACCACCCGCGACGTTCTTCCACAGATCCATGCGCTCCGCGCGCACCAGCAAGCGCCGCCCTTCCGCCTGCGCGGTGAGCCGGTCGCGCCACCGCACGGTCAGCGGGTCGGCGGCCAGCCGTTGCAGCGTGGCGGCGTCGGCCGGTCCGGGGGCGGCCACCACCCGAGTTCGCCGCCCTCGGTGGACGACGTGGTCGCCGGCGACATGGGCCTCTGGCAGGTCGCGGGCGCAGCAGGACAGGAACGCCCGCGCCCAGCGGCGAGCGTGGAAGCCGACGACGTCGCACGCGAGCAGGCTGTCGAGGATCGCGGTGCGTACGCGGCCGGGCAGCAACGCGAAATTGTCGGCATCGCACCACGGCGTCTGATGGAAGTAGACGACGGGGCCTGGACGCGCCGGCCGCAGCTCGCGTAGACGTCCACCGACGAGCAGGAACTGGTGGTCGTTGACCAGGAGCAGGTCGGCCGGGTCGGCAAGGTCGTGCATACGTGTGGCGACCTCGAGATTGACCTTCTGATACCCGCCCCACGCGTCCCAGATCGCCGGGTCGGAAATCGGTGTGGCGAGGGGATCATGTAGGTAGTGCATCAGCCACTGCAGCACCTCTATCGACATCCTGTCGTGCTGCGCGGCCGAATGCGCATCGACGCGGTGTCCGTGGAGGGTCGTGGTGGTCCCGGCCATGGCGACGGCGGTCGAGTCGGCGTGATCGCCGTTTCCGACATACACCCAGTGACCCCCGTGGTGGCGCATCAGCGCGGCGACCATGGGCACCAGTCCACCGGGCGAGACCGGCACGAGTTGTGGCGATTGCCCGGCCGTTGCCTGTACCGCGCTATTGCTACACGTCACGATGCGCATGGGCCATGACGCTAGCTGGCGTCGGTCACGCCCGATCGGATGGTGGATCTGACGTTTCCTCGACTGTTCAATCAGGATCCGTTGACAGTCCTTATATTGCTGACATGCCTGCTGTCTCCGCTGTGCTCTCCGGCGCTGGGATCTCCCGCGGAAGTCCGGCGAACCTGCCATTGGGCGACGAGTTCCACGACGCCCTTCTTCACGGTTGCTTCGACGCCGCGAGCGCGATCACCCGTGGCGCCGTCACGACGCTCGGACTGGACCTGCTCATGTCCGGAGGCAGGCGCAACATTCTGGGCTGCATCGAGGACTGCCTCGACTCCGGCACGGTCGCAGCAGTGCTCGACTGCATGCGGGTGCGGTTGCCCACGGAGGAGCATCTGCTGTGCGCGATGCTGGCGGCACGAGGCGTGCTGCAACTGACCTTGAACTTCGACAACGGCATAGAGCTGGCATACGCGCTGCTCACGGGGCGGGCCCAGCTTCCGCGGGACGTGCCGGCCGACTATGCGCGGGCGCTGGCCCGGTGGCGGGAGGCGATGCCGGCTGCGCCGCCGCTGCGCGTGATGGCTACACCGCGGGACTTCGCGTCGCGTGGCGTCGGGCACCGGCCACTGCTGGTGAAGTTGCGCGGGTCGGTGGATGTCGGCGCCGATGGCACCGTGGTGCCGCTGCGGCCGACCATGGAGGATCTGGAGTGCACGCTGCTCGACGACGACCGCCGTGAGGCGCTGTCCGAGGCGGTGACGGGCGGACGCCTCCTGGTGATCGGGCATTCGGGCAGGGACCTGGACGTCTTCGAGACGCTGGAGGCGATGCTCCGGCCGGACGGGTTCGACTGGATCGCACCACAGCTCGATGACAAAGTCGCGGCGCGGCTGAGTGCAGTCGACCCGCAGCAGCCCCGGCTGGGCACGGCTCGGCACGTGCTGCGGGCAGAGCTGGGTGAGCTGCCGGATTGGCCGTCGGTCGCGGTCGCCGGTTCGCCGTTCTCGCAGCGGTTCGCCACCTGGTGGCGCTGTGTGCCGCAGCTTGCCGCAGCGGAGGCATACGGGTGGATGCTGTCGGAGGCGGGCCACCACGGCGAAGCCGTGCTGGTGCTACGAGCCGTCGCGGCCGGCACCTCGCGTCGGCCCGCGTCGGCCCGGGTGCGGCTGCGGCTGGCCGACGCGCTCGCGCGCCGGGGCGGCCGGGAGGATCTCGCCGAGGCGGCCGTGCTTTACGCCAAGACGTCGCGCGGCCGGAGTACGCCTGCGGGCCTGCGGGCTTACGCGATCACGCGCGGGCTCGAGTGCCGGGCCGACCGAGCACCGACCGTGCCGGTCCTGCTGGCGGCTGCGGCGAGCGGCGTCGGCGCGGCCGTGTTCGCGCAGTCCGGCCACGGTCGGCTCCGGGTGATGATCCGGGTGCTGGCCGGCATCGGCCACGTCGCGGTGCGGTGCACCGAAGCGGGGCTGGAGCGAGGGCTCTCGCGCTCGGGCCGCTCGTCGACTGTGCTGGTGGCGCGGGCTGCTGCCCGGGTGCTGGAATCAGCGTGGCGGAGGTCGATGCTGGCCGGCACCGTCACCCGGCAGTCTGATCTCGAACTGTTGCGCCTGCGAGCCGACCTCCTGCTGGCGCTGCTGCGCGGCACACCGCCGGCGCCGGACGCTTCCGCGCGGCTGGCCGGTGTGGAACGCGCGTACGCGCATCGCGGGAACCGGTCCGGGGTGGTCGAGGTGCGGCTGACCAGGGCGTTGATGCTGCTGGCCGCGCGGGACGCGAGCGGGTTCACGCTGGCGATACATGCTGTCGGAGATCCGACCGGAGCCGAGTTGCGTCCCCGTACCGCGTCCGAGGTAGTCAGCCTGCGGACGTGGGCGAGCAGGCTGGAGATGATGTCCGATTCGGATCATCCCGGTATTGTGCGCGCCACTGCGGTGGGCCACGCTTGAGTGCGGTGGCAACGGGCATGGACCGATAGGCGGGGGACTCGCGATGGCCTGGTTCTGGCGCAAACGACGCCGCGCTGCGGCGGCCGCGGTGCCCGCGCCTACCGAACCGATGGTCAATCGCAAGCTCGAACTGGAGCTGCTGCGTGACCACATGGAGACCGTCGGCGGTGGGCGCGGGCACGCCGTGCTGCTGCTGGGCGACTCGGGAGTGGGCAAGTCCCGGCTGGTCGCCGAGCTGGTGCGAGAATCCGAGCAGCTGCAGATGGTGGCGATCCTGTCGCGCGGCCTGGGCCGCGGCGCGGAGCCGCTGCTGCCGGTGAAGGACGCGCTGCGGGAATACCTGGGGACCACCCCGGACAAGGTGCGCCGGACCCTGCTCAGTGCGGCTCCCCGGCTGCTGGATTCGATCCCGTTCATCGGGGCGTTCCTCGGCAAGATCGGTGAGACGCTGGTCGACAGCAGGTCGTTGTACGGGGCGAGCCTCGACGGAATCTACGAGGAGCTGTCCCGGGTGCTGCTCGGCGTCTCGGAGCGGCACGGGCTGTGCTTCGTGGTGGAGGACCTGCACGACGCCGACCAGGACACGCTGTACTTCGTGAACTATCTGCTCGGCAAGATCCGCGGGCGGAGGGTGCTCGTGCTGATGACGGCGCAGTCCGAGCAGTTGCGCGAAGCGCCGAACCTGCAGCTGCTGACCGCGCGGTGGAGCGCTGAGGGCCTGGCCGCGCTGACCGTGACGCCGCTCGAGCGCGCGCACGTCGGAGAGTACGTGCGATCGGTGCTCGCGTTGGGCGGCGAGCCCGACGAAGGGCTGATCGACCAGGTGTTCCGTCTCACCGGCGGCAACCCGTTCTACCTCAAGGAGACCCTGCACATCCTCTCCGGCACAGGCGGAGACGGCGCCATCGCCGATGACGCCGTGCTGAAGCTGCCGCCCGGGCTGGACGCGGTGGTTCGCCAGCGGCTCGCGCGCGCCGACGCGGACGTGCGCGAACTGCTCGACGCCGCCGCCGTGGTCGCCGACGGATCTCAAGACATCGAGGCGGTGCTCCATGTCATGGAAGCGCCGATGGGCAAGGCGGTCCGGCTCTTGCGCAGGGCCTGTGAGCTGGGCATCCTCCAGGAGGGCCCAGCGGGGGAAATCAGCTTCGTGCACGGCATCATGCGAAACGCGGTCTACGGCGAGCTCGGTGCGGCAGCCCGCAAGTACCTGCACTCGCGGGCCGCGGAGTGGTTCGACGAGCGCGCCCAGCCGGCGAGCGCGGCGGGTCATTTCGAGCGCGCTGGACGCACGGCGGATATGGTACGAACGGCGCTGCAGGCGGCTGCCCACGCGGAGCAGCAAGGTCTCTACCACTCCGCGCTGTTTCACTACCAGAAGGCGCGTCCGCACATGGCAATCGAGGAGATAGGCCCCCGGCTCGGCCGGGCCCTGATCACACTGGGCGATTGGGCCGGCGCCGACGAGGTCATCCGGTTGCTGCCGGCTGACGACAGCGGCACCTGCCTGCTGCGCTCGCAGCTGTGCTTCGTGCGCGGCGATTTCGAGGGCTCCCTGGCCGCAGCCCGTACGGCGTTGGCCGACCCGGACGTGGACCGGGTCGCGGTGCTGCACCGCATCGGCGACATCGAGCTCTACCTCGGCAACTTCGACGATGCTCGGCAGTACGCCGAGCAGGCGCAGGCCGCGGCCGACGGCGCGCCGATCCCGAGCGCGCTGCTCTGCGCGCTGCTCGGCGCGATCTCCTACTTCCGCGACGAGCTGGACGCCGCCGAGACGTACTACCGCCGGGGCCTCGATCTCATCGCGGCGCTGCCCGAACAGCAGCAGGACGCGCTGATCGAGACGATGCTCCGGGGCAACCTGGCGAACGTCGCGCTGACCAGAGGGGATCTCGTCACCGCGACGGAGATCCACGCTGCCGCGCTGAAGAAGCGCCGGGAGGTCGCCGACGTCCGCGGCGCGCTGCACAGCATGCACGCGCTGGGCATGTGCCATCTGCGCGCCGGTGACACCGCCGCCGCGGTGGAGCTGTTCGAGCAGACCGAGCAGCTGGCGGCGAGCCTGGGCGAGACGCTGGAGCGGGCCAAGGTCGCGCAGACCAGGGGATTGCTGGCGCTGGAGCAGGGTGAGGTCGAGCAGGCCTATGACCTGATCCGCGGTGCGCTCGACTCGTTCGGGCAGTCGCAGTGCCGCTACGACATCACCCATGCCCGCGTCGCGCTGAGCATGGCGGCGGCAGCGGCGGGTCGGGAGCGGGAGGCAGTGGAGCTGGGCGCGCTCGCTCGCGCGGATGTCGCGGCGCACGGCTACGGACTGCTGCGGCGGATGTACCCGGAGACGGTGTTCTCGCTCGCTGAGCGGATCGGGGGTTCGCTCACGGCATACGCGTGCGGTGACGCGCTCGGCCTGCCGTACGAGACCTACCCTCCGGAAGGCCCGTCGGGCGCGAGCACCGAAGAGATCGAAACGGTGCACGCCCGCGAAGGATGGGAGGTCGGCTCCACCTCCGACGACACCGCGCTGACCCTGCTGGTCGGGGAGTATCTGCTGAACACCGGTGGCGATGGCGGCGCGGAAGGGTTCCTCGCGTTGCTGGGCGAGCGCGCCGGCGAGATCAAGGGCCTGGGCCCGTCGACCACGAAGGCGGTGGAACACTTCGCCGAGACCGGCCAGATCGCCCAGGACCAGGCCGGTAACACCAACGGCGCCGCGATGCGCGCCCTGCCGGTCGGCTGGACGGTTGGCATCGGCGACCGGGCGCGGCTGCAGGAGCGCGTCGCCGAGTTGAGCCGGCCCACGCACCGCAGTCCGGACGCGCTGGTCGCCGCATGCGTGATCGCCGAGTGCGGCGCGTGGGCCGCGGAGGGCGCGTCACGATCGCTGCTGATGGAGATCGCGACCGAAGCCGCCGCGCAGGCGACGCAGGCGTACGAGGCCACCACCTCGGTCTCGGACGCGCTGGCCCGGGTGGCCGACGGCACGTGGACCGTGCCGGACCACGGGCCGAGCATGGACCCGGCCGAGACGGTCAGCGCCGTGCTGTACTGCGTGCACACCGGGCAGCCGTTGCGGGAGGCGATCGTCACGGCGATCGGGCTGGGTGGCGACGCCGACACCGTCGCGGCCATGACCGGCGGTCTGCTCGGCGCGGCGTACACCCGCGAGCAGGTCATGGCGCAGCTGCCCTATGCGTCGGAGTTGAAGATCCCGGACGGCGACCGCACCGCGGCACTGGCTGAAGGGCTGGTCGCGCTGCGGCAAGCAGGCCGCTGAGCAATGGGCGCCGAGGTCCGGCTCCTCGGATTGAACGACCTGCATGGCCACCTGACCGGTCGCGGGCTGGCCTACACCGACCCGTACACCGGCCGGACCGGCCCGGTCGGCGGGGTCGCGACTCTGGCCGCGATGATCCGGCAGCGCCGGCGCGCGTACCCGAACCCCACGTTCGTGGTGCACTCCGGCGACATGACCGGCGGCAGCCCCGCCGAAGCCGCACTGCTGCGCGACGAGCCGGTCATCCGGGTGCTCAACCAGCTCGGAATGCTGGTCGGCACGCCGGGCAACCACGAGTTCGGGGCAGGGCTCGGCGAGTTCCTGCGCCTGGTGCGCGGCGGGAACGGCTTCGAGGGCCAGAACTTCCCCTTGGTCAGCGCCAACATCATGCACCGACCCACCGGCCGCACCCTGTTCCCGCCGTACCTGGTGACCGCCGTCGGCGGCATCAAGATCGGGTTCATCGGCGCGACGGTCTGGTTCACGCCTCTGCTGACCAGCCCGGGGACCGTGGACGACTTGGACTTCCTCGACGAGGTGGACGCGGTGCGCGCCTGCCTGCCCGAACTCCGCGCACAGGGCGTGCACGCGATCGTGTTGCTGCTCCACGAGGGCGGCCACCAGCAGACGCTTCCCGGCGGCACGGTTTCCGCCCGGGTCAATGAGATCGCCGCGAGTCTGCCCGAGGTCGGTGTCGTGATGGCGGCGCACACCCACCACAGCATCCACACGTACGTCGGGAACACACTGGTCATGCAAGCCGCACCGTTCGGTCGGGCGTTCTGCGACGTGCGGATCACGCTGGACCCGCGCACCGGACGGATCGCCACCGCAGACGGCGAGCTGGTGCCCGTATGGGCCGACGGGGCGGCAGCGCCCGACGTCGCCGCCATCGTCGACGACGCCCTCGCCGCGACCGCCGAGGTGACCGGCCGCGTGGTCGCCGTCAGCTCGCGGCGCCTGGTGTCCGGCCGCGACGGTGGAGCCACGCATGCCGGGGAGTCGCCGCTGGGCAACCTGCTCGCCGACGCGATGAGGGCCACCACCGGTGCGGACGTGGCGTTCACCAACCCCGGCGGCATGCGCGCCGCCATCCCCGCCGGCGCGGTCACCTGGGGCGACCTGTTCGGCGTGCTGCCGTCGGGCAACGACGTGATTTCCTGCACGCTGACCGGCGCGCAGCTCTGGGAGTTGCTGGCGCAGCAGCGCCGTCACCGGTTCCGGCGCAACCTGGCGGTGTCCGGGCTGCACTACCGCTACCGCCCGCACGACGAGCACGGCGGCGAGGTGATCGAGATCCGCCTAGGCCCTGCGGGGCAGCGGGGCAAGCTGATCCGGCCCGATGCGAACGAACGCTACCGGGTCGCGGTGAACAGCTTCCTCGCCGCCGGCGGCGACGGCTACCGGGCACTGCTGGGCGGCGCCGAGGTGGTCGGACACGGATCCGAGCTCGGCGCCCTGGTCGAGTATGTCGCCACGCTGCCGTCGCCGTTCGACGCGGCGATCGAGGACCGGATCGTCTGCGACCGGGTCGCGAAGATCATCTGATCGGAGCGCCTGCGGTCCGGGCTCCGTCAGGAGTCCGGACCGCAGAGGCTCCGCGGTGCCGCTCAGGGCCGTAGTGCGGTGACGGCGGCCGCCGCGGCCTGCGCGATGAGCGCGTCGTCGTACTTGGCGTCCTGCTCATCGCGGCTGGACAGGACGGCCAGGACGATGGGGGCGCCGTCGGCCGGCCAGATGACGGCGATGTCGTTGCGGGTGCCGTAGGCGGCGGCTCCGGTCTTGTCGCCGACCTGCCAGCCCGCCGGGATGCCGGCGCGGATGAGCTTGGCGCCGGTGGTGTTGCCGCGCAGCCAGTCGTTGAGCACGGTGCGGTCGTCGTCGGCCAGACCGTCGCCGAGGGCATAGGCGCGCAGGTCGGTGGCCAGCGCGCGGGGGGTGCTGGTGTCGCGGGTGTCGCCGGGGGAGGCCTGGTTGAGTTCGGTCTCGTGGCGGGCGGCGTCGGTGGTGCGGTCGCCGATCTCGCGGAGCGACCGCTCGAAGCCGTCGGGGCCACCGAGGTGGTCCAGCAGCAGGTTGCCGGCGGTGTTGTCGCTGTAGCGCACCGCGGCGTCGGCGATCTCACGCAGGCTCATGCCGGTCTGGACGCGCTTGTCGGTGACGGGCGAGTAGGTGACCAGGTCGGCGTCGGTGTAGTGGACGACGCGGTCGAGTTGCTCGGCGGTCGTGCTGTCCAGCACCGCCGCGGCGGCCAGGGCCTTGTAGGTGGAGGCGTAGGCGAAGCGCTCGTCGGCGCGGTGCTCGACGGTGCGGCCGGTGCCGGTGTCGACCGCGTACACCCCCAGCCGGGCGTCGAACCGGGTCTCCAGGTCCGCGAAGGCGGCGACGGCCGAGGGCGCCGCAGCGCCGGGCGTGGGGATGGTGGGGGTGGTGGGCGTGTTGGTTGTGCAGCCGCTGAGGATGAGGCAGGTGAGCGTGGCGGCCGCAGCGGTCCGCCGCACAGAGATGATCATGTTGGTGCCTTCCCTCGTGTCGTGTCTGCGCCGATCCGGGGACGCCGGACGCCAAAGCCGCCAGGTTCGGGCGACAGCGTTCCCGGAGCGGCGCGCTGAGCCTCCCACCGCCCAACGAATGCAGACAAAGACGAAAACGAGCCGATCCATGCTGATCTTGCATAGAATGCTCGGGTGGATCTTGTGGCGGCCTGTCGCGCCTTTCTGGCGGTGAGCGGGCAGGGCAGCTTCACCGCCGGCGCGGCGGTGGCGCGGATCCCGCAGTCGGTGGCCAGCAGGCGCGTCGCCGCGCTGGAGGAGCACCTGGGCGGTCGGGTGTTCGCGCGCTCGTCGCGGACGGTGCGGCTGACGCCGTTCGGGCGCGACATGCTGCCATGGGCCAGGCGGGTCGTCGACGTGGCCGACGCGATGGCGCTGGACGCGGCACGGGCACGGCTGCGCCCGATCCGCCTGGCCGTCCCGGCGGTGTGCGGCACCCTCGCGCTGGCCAGACTCGCCGCGGCGGGCCGTGACGAGCAGGTGCACCTGGACCTGCTGGCGGCGGGCCCGGTCGAGCGGGCGGAGCTGGTGCGGTCCGAGCAGGTCGGTGCGGCGCTGGTGGCCGTCGCGCCCGACGCCGCGGTGTGGCAGGTGCCGGTGGGCGTGGCCACCGTCGCCGACCCGGGCCGGTCGGCTGTGCACCTGGAGTCGCTGCGAGCCGGCCGGGCCGCGCGGACGGCTCGCCGCCGGCGGATCTGGGTGCAGCCCGAGGACGACGTGGCGCATGTACGCGACGAGCTGACGCGCCTGGGTGCAGCGCTAGGGTTGCAGCCCGCGCAGGTTGCGACCGGGGCTTCGTTGGTGGCCGCGGCATCGGAGGTGCTGACCTCGAACGATCTCCTCGCGTGCTCGCCGGCGCAAGCCGAGGAGCTGGGCCTGCACTGGCGGCCGATCGGTGAGCTCGACCTGCGCCGGGGCTACGACCTGGCGGTCGGCAGCCGTGAGGACGCCTCGGCGGTGGGGCAGCTGCTGGAAGCCGAGATCGGTCGTTGCCTGGGTGTGCGCCACGGGCAGGGGAGGGGGCGCTCGTGAACGACGCCGCGGTCGTGGCGGAAGCCCGCGAAGCCCTGCGAGACGCAGGGTTGCGCGGATCGTTCCTGGTGCGGGATCTGGACTCCGGGCAGGAGGTGGGCATCGACGCGGACCTGGTGTGGCCGGTCGCGTCGCTGGTGAAGGTCCCGATCGCCGTGGCCACGCTGGAACGCGCCGCCCGCGGCGAACTCGACCCCGCGGCTCCGGTCACCGTCCAGCCCGGCCGCGTGAGCACGCCGGGCCCGACCGGGCTCAGCAGGTTCCGGCACCCGGCGACGCTCGCCGTCGAGGATCTGGCCTACCTGGCCGTGGCGGTCAGCGACAGCACGGCCGCCGACGCGCTGCTGGCCATCACCGGGCCGGCGCAGGTGACCGCCGAGCTGCGGCGGCTCGGCGTGGCCGGCATCAGCGTCCGCTACCTGATGCGTGAACTGGCCAGCACCCCCGCCGAGCTGCTCGACCCGGGCGAGGTGCACGTCGCTCACTCCCTGGCCATCGCCGGCGCCACGCCGACCGGGGGGCACGCGGTCGCGCAGCTGGACGTCGCCCGTGCCAACACCGGCTCGGCGCGCGCCTTCGTGGACCTGCTGCACGCGCTGTGGCGGCCCTCGACCGTGCACACCGCGGTCGCCGAACGCGTACGCGAGCTGATGGGCGCCACGGTGATGCGCCACCGGCTGGCGCCGGACTTCAGCTCGGACGCCTCGGTGTGGTCGTCGAAGACCGGCACCCTGCTCAACCTGCGCCACGAGATCGGCGTCGTCGAGCACGCCGACGGTCAGACCTTCGCCATAGCGGCGCTGACCGAGTCCAGCGTCGCGGCGGCGGTGCAGCCCGAGGCCGAGGCGCTGATGGCGCACGTCGCCCGGACGCTGCGGGACCAGCTGCGCCGCTTCGACCGGCTCTGACAACGTCTGCGCCCGACGGCCGGCTGCGCCGCCCACTGCGGGCTCGCACCGTGAGCTTGGGAGTGTCGGGGAAGGACGGCGGACCACCGCGCCATGACGGCGATCCATCGACGCAAACTCCGCCATGTGCGGAAAACGCCGTGACCGGCCACAATGCGGTAGCGACAGCCGCGGGAGGGGAAGCGCACATGAACGAGGCGACGAGCCAGCCGACCGAGACGACGGTGCCGCTGCTGCCGTGCGTGTCCGCCGACGACACCCTGGCGTTCTACCAGGCGCTCGGCTTTCAGGTCACCTGGCGGCAGACCAAGCCGTACCTCTACCTTGCCTTCAAGCGGGGCGGGTTCGAACTGCACTTCAAGAATCCGCCGCGGGGGATGGACCCCGGCGAGGAGAACAGCGGCGGCTGCCTGGTGCTGGTCGATGCGGTCGCGCCGTACCACGCCGCCTTCACCCGGGCGATGCGCCAGGCTTACGGCAAAGTGCTGGTCACGGGGCTGCCCCGGCTGACCCGCTACCGGCCCGGCGCCAGCCGCTTCACCCTGATGGACCCGTCCGGCAACTCGATCATCTTCATCCAGCGCGACGAGCCGGGGGAGGTGGAGTACGGCGGCTCGAAGAAGCTCGAAGGGCTGGCCCGGGTGCTCGACAACGCCCGGATCTACCGCGAGTTCAAGAACGACGACCGCGCGGCCTACCGCGCACTCACCTCCGGGCTGCGCAAACACCGCGACCAGGCTGCGCCGATCGATCGGGCGCTGGCGTTGGCGGCGCTGATCGAGCTGGCAGTCGCCATGGACGAACCCGCGAAGATCGAGACGTACGCCGCGGAGCTGCGGACCATCCAGCTCACCGAGTCGGAGCGCGAACGGGTCGACGCGGAGCTGCGCACCGCGGCAGACCTCGACATCTGGCTGACCGCCGATCCGGCGGCGGACGGCCGGTAGGCGTCTGGCAGCCGGTACGAAGGCGGCAGCCGGTGCTCAGCCGCGTTACCCCGGCGGTAGTTCCTGCCAGTGCCCGAACATGTGGATCAGGACGGTGAGCTCGGGGACCGCGCTGAGCAGCTGCGACACCACCGGCTGGCGGCCGTCGGTCCAGATCTTCAGGCGGGTCTTGCCGACCTCCACCCGCGTGACGGCGTGCCATGGCACCAGGGAGTCGCGCCAGCGCACCCCCTCGGCGGCCAGCGTGATCGGCCCGAAGACCGCGGCACCGGTCTTGCGGAACTCCTCGGTCTTGAGGGGGAGTTTGACGGCGGAGACGTTGGCGTCGATGAACGACACGATCTCCGGCATCTCCTTGTAGCGCGGCTTGGCCAGGTCGAGGACCTCGCCACTGTTCAGGTCGAGACGGCACTGCGGCACCTCGGTGTACGCGGTGCCGAGGTTGACGACCCTGGTCCAGTACCGCAGGTGCGCCACGTCGTGCCAGGTCACCAACGAGGTCACCGTGCCGCGTGGGCCGACGGTCAGCGTCCCGCCGGTGAACAGGTGACGCCATGTGTTGGCCTTGCGCCAGGTGACCAGCCCGCCGACCGCCGCCAGCGCGAGCACGCCGAGGCCCATCGCGACGACCGCGCCCGCACCGCCCGCGGCGGCCAGCAGCACGAAGCCCAGCGCGGCGCAGCACACGACGATGACGATGTCGGCGGCAACCGCGGACCGGTAGCGGCCGTGCTGCTCACCCAGCCCGGCTTCGGCCACGGCCTGCTCGATCGAGCGTCCACCCGCACGACTGTCCATGCGCAAATCATGCCGTGTCGATGGGCGGCCATCAATGGGTCAATGCCTGTCGTCGAGGTCACCGCCGGGCGGGTGCAGGCACGTACGACGCTGTCTGACAGGCGTCAGATTTCGGCTGTGGTGAGGGCTCCGTCAGCACGGGTCGGGCCACCGAGCTACCCGTCCGTACCGTGGGACGCCGGCACTGCGGCCGGGCGAGACCGCCGCCCCGCGGCTCCCGTAAGCTGGTCTATCTCAGCGCGGGCGAGGAATGGGGGCAGGACCGGAGATGGTCGGGAGTCAGCCGGATCCGGTGCCGCGGCGGCCTGCTGCCAGTCGGGCCACGCATGTCGACCTCACCGACGCCGAGATCCTCCGGCGGGGCCTGGAGGCGTTCTCGGAACTGGGCTACGAGGGGGCCTCGGTGCGCGAGCTCGCCAAGCGCCTCGGGGTCAACCACAACTTCATCAACGACCGCTTCGGCTCGAAGAACAACTTCTGGCGGGCGGTGGTCGACCACGCCATGGGTGCGATGCAGAGCCGGTTCTCCCTCGCCTTCGAGCTGGGCTCCGACGACTACGAGAAACTCGAAGCCATCATCAAGGCCTTCTACTCCGTCGCCGCCAACGCCCCGCAGATGAACCGGATCCTGGCCGCGGAGTTCGTGCTCGACTCCGACCGCCTCGACTACATCTTCGACAAGTACACGACCGCGATGCTGGAGCGGGTCGAGCCGATCGCACAGCGGCTGATGGACGCCGGGCGCATGCCGCGAATATCGACGGACATCCTGTTCACGGCGCTCAGCGGGCCCGCGCTGGCCCTCACCCAGGGCGGCCTGGCCCGGCGGCTGGGACGCGCGCCGAGCCAGTCGGACGCGGAGTGGCAACAGATCACCGATTCGCTGGCGGAGGTGGTCCTGCGCGGACTGCTGCCGGCAGAGCCGACCGCCTGAGCCCGCCTCGGCGGCTCGGGTCGGCTCCGGCCCGGCATCAGGCCGGGCCGACGCCGTCGTAAGCGATCCGCAGGTGAATCGGTCCGCGCAGGACCGGGCTCGGGCGGTAGGGCGGTGGATCGGCGACCAGGCGCGGGTTCCGCAGTCGTTTGGCGAGCTGGGTCAGCGCGATCTGCGCCTCCAGGCGTGCCAGGGGCGCGCCGAAGCAGTAGTGGACACCCCCGGCGAACGACAGGTGGATGTTGTCGGCGCGGTCGGGGTCGAAGCGGTCGGCATGTGGGATGCACTCGGGGTCACGGTTGCCCGATGCGAGCATCACGGCGATCGGGTGGCCCTTGCGGATGGTGGTTTCGCCGATCTCGATGTCGGACACCGCGGTCCGGAACGGCAGGATGTGCACGGACGGTTCGTAGCGCAGCAGCTCCTCGACCAGGCGGATGGCGAAATGGGGTTCGGTGCGCAGCCGCTCCAGCACGTCGGGGTGGCGTTGCAGGGTCAGCCAGCCGTTGGTGATGAGGTTGACGGTGGTCTCGTGCCCGGCGATCAGCAGCAGCATCAGGGTGGCGAGCAGGTCGCCGCCCTCCAGCCGCCCGTCGGGCCCGTCGTCGGTGACGTAGCCGGAGATCATGTCGTCGCCGGGTTCCGTGCGGCGGCGCGCGGCGAGTTCGGACATGTAGTCGGTCATGTGCTGCCGTGCGTCGTTGCGCGCCTGCAGCTGCTCGGGTGTGGGCCGGGTGAGGGCGTTGACGATCGGGTCGACCCAGGCGCTGAATTTCGGCTCGTCTTCGGGCGGGACGCCGAGCAAGTGGCAGATGACGGCGACCGGGAACGGGTAGGCCACCTCGTCGACGAGGTCGGCCTCCTGCTTGTCGGAGATCTTGTCGATCAGCTTGGTGACGATCTCGGTGAGCCTCGGGGTGAGCTCGTCGATGCGAGCCGGCCGGTGCGGCGGGCCGAACTGGCGCATCGCGATGCGGCGCAGCACGTCATGGCGTGGCGGGTCGGTGACGATGAAGCTGCGCGGCCCGTCGTCCTGCGGCATCCTGTCGGCGAACTGGGGCAGCAGGTTCGCCATGTCCGAGCTCAGCCGCGGGTCGTGCATGAGCGCGTAGATGTCGCGGTACGTGCTGACGACGAAGGTGCCGTCGGCCTCCTGCCATACCGGCTGGGAACGCAGCTTCTCGTACAGCGGCCACGGGTTGGCGCGGTTGGCGTAGTCGAGGATCTGGTCGTAGAGGCTGGCCTCGGTCATGGGATCTCCTGCTCAGCGCCGGCGGAGGAACACGCACGGCGCGTACCCCGCACACTTCGTCAGGTCCACCACCACGCGCATGCAGGCCATCATCCCACTCGGATGGTGCATATCAGCTCTTTTACGACATTAGCCATGCTAAGCAGCTCTCAGGCCACCCTCAGCCGATGAGCCGGTCGAGCAGCTCGAAGGTGTCGTATTGCTGGTTGTAGTCGCCGAAGTGTCCGTCGTCGCGGATGATCTGCGTACCGCCGAGGCGCTCGAACATGGCGCGGCCCTGTGCGGCGTCGCATCCGTACGGATCGCGGGTGGAGTTGACGAAGTAGATGTCGCGCACGTGCGCCTTGATCGCCGCCCAGTCGTACTCGGCCTGCAGCACCGGCTCGTCGGCATCGTTGGGCCGCGTCGAGTAGCCGGCCACGAGTATCGCCTGCGCGACGGTGACGTCGAGGTGTTCCAGCAGAGCCAGCAGGAATGCGGCACCGCCGGAATGCCCGACGAGCACAGTCCGCTCATCGAACCGGTGGCCGGCCAGCACCTTCGGCAACAAGGTGGCGACCGGCTCGGCGTTCATCCCGGGGTAGTGCGGGATGTCGACGGCGTAGCCGCGCTCACCGAGACGCGCGCCCAGCCAAGGAAACCAGAGAATCTCCGGACTGCCGCCCGTGCCGTGGAAGATGATCGCGTTTGGCTGCATACGGCAGCACGCTACCGCCTGCGCCGGTCGCGGCACGCCGCGGAGCCGCGCTCGTCGACCTACCAGCGGCGGCCGCGTCCTGGCAGGCGATCAGCCTGGTAGTCAGTCAGTCCGGCCCGTTAGGGTCGGCGGCATGACGCCAACCGTTGCCGCCACTGCCTTCGACTCGCTGCGCCTCGACGCCGTGCCCGATGAGGAGGCGCTGCGCCGGACCTACGAACTCCCCAGCGACGCGGCCGTGCGCAAGCAGATGACCGAACTCACCGACGAGACCCGGCGGTTGATCGGCTGCTCGTCGCTGGTCCTGGTCGCCAGCGTCGACGCTGACGGCAACTGTGACGTCTCCCCGCGCGGCGGCCCCGCCGGGTTCGTCGCCGTCCTGGACGCACGGACGGTGGCGATACCGGATGCGACCGGCAACAAGCGTCTGGACACGCTGCGCAACGTAGTCGTCACCGGGCGAGCCGGGCTGCTGTTCATCATCCCGGGGCGGCCCACGACGCTTCGGGTCAACGGCCGGGCCTGCGTCTCCACTCGCCCCGAGCTGCTGTCGCAGCTGACCGCCGTAGGCAAGCCGCCCGCCAGCGCCCTGGTGGTGGGGATCGAGGAGGTCTACCCGCACTGTCCCAAGTCGCTGCTGCGCAGTGGGGCTTGGAAGCCGGAGCAGTGGCTGCCGGCGGACGCCCAGCCGACCTCGGCCGAGGTGACGCTGGCCCAGCTGCGGATGCCGGAGCTGACGATCGCCGACATCGAGCGGGCGGAGGCGGATTCGCTGAAGTACCGGTACGAGTGACGGCCGCACCGTGGTGGACGCTCGGCCATTGCGTTCGCCGATGGCGGCGTTAGGGTTGTCCGTGACCACGCGCATGTCCGCCCGTGTTGCCGGGCTCGCCGTCCTCGCCGCCGAGACGACGGCCATCGCGACCCGGACCAACCGGCCGCTCACACAGGTTGTCTGCGCTGTGCTGGTCGTCCTGCAGCTCGCCGCTGTCCTCTGGGCCACCGATCGCAGGTCGGCGGGCGCACTTCGGGCGGTGGCGCCGGCCGGACTGGCGGCGGTCACCGCGACCGCAATGTGGACGGTGCTCGCGCTCGCTGCCCCGTCGACCGCCACCGGCAACGCGGCAGCTCTGTGTGTCGTCACCGGGGTCGGCATCGTCGTGGCGGCGCTGTCCCACCGCAGCGGCCGTGAGAGTTCCCTGCGGCTCGCGCTGATCGCCTCGGCGGGCAGTGCGCTGCTCATCTTCCTTTCGATCTCGTGGTTCCTGCCGACGGTCCCCGGTTTTGTCAGCCACAACCATCCGCCGACCTATACCGATGCGGTGCGGATGGTAGACCCGGTCATCGAGTTGGCCTGTTTCGTGCTGCTGATCACGGTGCTCGGCGTCCACGTGCTGCGCGCTCGATTCCGCAACCGCCGGGCGGGCAGGCACGGTCAGACTCTCGCGCACGTGCCCGGGATCAACGAGATGGTCGTCGAGCCCACCGCGTAGGAACGCCGCCAAGCGTATCGAAACGCCCACGGCCGTCGCGGGCCCACGCAAGCCGGCACCCTTCACTGGCCTGCAGATCGGCGACCTCCAGCAGCGCGGCGGTCAGACCGCATCGGGTGCGTCGGCACGCACCTGCGGCGATGGCTGCATCCCGGGCCGGTAGGCGAGGCCGCCGGCGGCGATTCCGCCCAGCAGCGCGGTGCCGTGCAGGTCGGCGAACACTGTCAGGCCGATGCCCACCGTCAGGGCCACCAGGCAGTATGTCCAGCGGGGCACGCGGCCGCGCTGGCTGATGAGCAATCCCGCCAGGACGGCGGCTGCCACGAAGGACCACAGGACGTCCACTGCCGACGCGGCGACGGCGAGCGCGTACGCGGCGCCGATCGCTGCGGGCAGCGGATCGCGGCCGTGCCATGCCGCGACCGCGGTGCCGCCGACCAAGCCGCACAACCCGATGGAGCTGCCGGCGCCGACAGTGTCGAACAGCAGCCCGCCGATCTGGCCCAGGGCGACACCGCTGAGGAAGAACAGCAGCCAACGGCCGGGGCCGACGGCACGCTCCGCCAGCCATCCGAGCACCAGCAGGAAGCCCAGGTTGCTGACGGTGCCGGGGACCCCGCTGTCCTGGACGAGCGAGGACGTGACCAGCCGCCAGAGCTGACCGTCGGCGATCAGAGCAGGGTCGCGCCGCAGGCTGGTCAGCAGTGACGGACAGGCGAACTGCAGCAGGCTCGGGACGGCGGTCAGCAGGAAGACGATCGCGGTGACACGGGGGAACGGCCGCATCCCGGCATGATATGGCCGTGCGGCACTCAGCCGCCGAACGAGGCGGCCCCGGAGCACTCCACCCGGCTGCCGACTCTGCCGGTAGCGAACTGGGCTGTCAGGTCGTGGCCGGCCCGGCTATAAACGATCCATGCGGAATCCGGCGGAGCGGTCACACGCCCAGGCGCCTGCGCGCCGAGTGCTGTTGCGCTCGGCGCTGGGCGAAGCACTGCGGCGCCTGCGCCTTGAGCAGGGGCGCACGCTGGCCGAGGTCGCGCTGGCAGCGCGCATCTCGATGCCCTACCTGTCCGAGGTGGAGCGCGGCCTAAAGGAGATCTCCTCCGAGGTGCTCGCGGCGCTGTGCGCGGCGCTGGGCATCGAGCTGTCGGACCTGCTCGTCGCCGTCGCCTTCCACATCTCGGCGAGCAACGGCGCGGTCACGGTGGTGCCGGTCCACCGGACGGCCGTGGGGCGGTTCGAGGTGGCGGCGCCGCCGACCCGGCGAGCCGGCGACGCCTACGCCCTGGCCGCCTAACCCGTCGGCGCCTTCACGGTGGTGATGACCTGGTCGGCCAGGCCGTACGCGACGGCCTCGGCGGCGCTGAACGTCTTGTGCCGATCGAGGTCGTGCCGGATCTTCTGCGCGGGGTGACCGGTGTGCCGGCTCAGGATGTCGTCCATCTCGGCTCGCACCCGCGACACGTCGCGGGCCCGGATCGCCAGGTCCGGCAGCGTGCCATGGGCCACGTCGAAGGAGCCCTCCTCGGTCGACGGCTGGTGCAGCACGACCTTGGCGTGCCGCAGCACGGCTCGCTTGCCGGCGGTGCCCGCGGCCAGCAGCACGGCCGCCGCCGAGGACGCCTGCCCGACGCACAGGGTGGCGACGTCCGGGCGGACGTACTGCATCGTGTCGTAGATCGCGGTGAGCGCGCTGTAGGAGCCGCCCCGTGAGTTGACGTAGAACCAGATGTCCATGTCGGCACTCTCGGCCTGCAGGTGCAGCAGTTGCGCGATGATCACGTTGGCGACGTCGTCGGTGATCTCCGTGCCGAGGAAGATGATCCGCTCCGACAGCAGCCGGGAGTAGATGTCGTAGGCGCGTTCGCCGCGCGAGGTCCGCTCGACGACGGTGGGAATCGTGTACTGGCCCACGGTCCTACACCCCCATCCGCTGCTTGACCACGCGCGGGCGGATGTCGTCTAGGTGGGCGACGATGTGGTCGACCATCCCGTAGTCGAGCGCCTCCTGCGCGCTGAACCAGCGGTCGCGCTGCCCGTCCTCGACGATCTCGGCCACCGGCCGGCCGGTGTGCCCGGCGGTCAGCACGCTCATCAGGTTGCTGAGCCGTTCCAGCTGCCCGGCGTAGATCTCCACGTCGGCCGCGGTGCCGCCCAGACCGGCCGACCCCTGGTGCATCAGGACCTGCGCGCTGGGCAGCGCGAACCGCTTGCCCGGCGTGCCGGCGCACAGCAGGAACTGGGCCATGCTGCCCGCCAGCCCCATCGCAACGGTGATCACGTCGTTGGGGATGAGCTGCATCATGTCGTACACGGCCAGCCCCGCGAGCACGGATCCGCCGCGCGAGTTCAGGTACAGCGCGATGTCGCGGCGCGGGTCTTCGGCGGACAGCGCCAGCAGCTGGGCGCATATCCGGTTGGCGATCTCGTCCTCGACGTCGGAGCCGAGCACGATGATCCGCTCGTGCAGCAGCCTCTTGCTCAGTTCGTCGTCCAGCGTGGCGGTGACGCCCATCGGTGTACTCCTGTTCCTCGGGCCTGTTCGTAGTCCACGATCAGGCCCGAGGGTGCGGCGTACCAAGGCATTCTGCTGACAGCGACTTAGCCGAGGGCAGAGCGGCCGCTACCTGGCCTCGGCGACGTCTGTCACCGGCCATCCCACGAACCGGGCGATGTCCTCGTCGGGCGTGGTCAGCAGGTCGACCCAGTCCTCCAGCGCGCCGGCCAGGCTGTGCGGGATCCCGGGATTATCGGGCCGGGCCCGTTGCGGCGCGAGGTTGTCGATGTGGATGAACGTGCCGTCGGGGTCGAGGGCGTCCAGCGCCTCGTCGTCGCTCATGTCGGCGTCGCCGCTGGCGATGACCTCACCGGTGTGCCAGTCGGTGTACTTCCAGGTGGTCTGGCTGGTCTGCCCGCCGTCGATGATCCGGTGCCCGTCGGCTTTGAGCTTGTCGGCGGCGTCGGCCAGACCGAGGTCCGCCTCGCGCTGTGCGACCAGATACCGGCGCACGTACTCCCGCACCAGGTCCATGACCAACTCCCCAGGGAAGACCTCAGCACGTGGTCCGGCTGAGCACGGGCTACAGATTGCCTGGCCTGTCGTCCGAAGCAAAGGACACACGCCGTAGCGGACCGGTTTTCGCCCGATCGGCCGAAGTCGCCCGCGTGCCCGCCTGAGGCGGGCGGCTGGGTGTGCGTGCAAGTGCCGCCCCGGGACGCAGGTCCGGCCGTCGGCGGGTCAGCTGCTCGCGCGGTGGGGTCCGGTGTTGCTGAGAGCCCGGAGGGCGTCGGTCAGCATTTCGGTCAGCTGTGCGGGGTCGGCGCTGGTCAGTGCCGGGGTGGCGATGATGTCGCGCATGAGCCATACGCCGGAGATCAGCGCCAGTACGAGTTCGGCTCGCTGCTCGGCGTCGGTTCCGTCGAGCAGGTTGGTCAGGCGCGTGCCGACGTGCCTGGAGATCGCGTCGCGCATGATCTCGGCGGCGCGCGGGTTGCCGGCCGAGCGCAGCATCAGCAGGAACGGGCTCAGCTGCGCGGCGGCGGGGTCGGTGCGGGCGACCAGGGCCTCGGCGAGGTGCGCCGCCAGTGCCGCCGGTGGCGAACCCACGATGGTGGGCGGGGCGAAGGACCGCTCCACGACCTCGGCGAACAGCTGCTCCTTGGAGCCGAAGTAGCGGTTGACCAGCATCGCGGTGACTCCGGCGGCGGCGGCGACCTCGCGCACGCCCGCACCGTCGTATCCGGCGCGGGTGAACGCCTCGACGGCGGAGTCGAGGATCGCCTCGCGGGTGGCCGCGGCGTCCCGGCGGCGTGGCTGTTGCGTCACCATCATGTCTACGAGTGTAGACAATGCAGGTCAGCGGCGTCTACAGTCGTAGACATCTGATCCAGCACACACCGCATGGGGGAGTCATGGACCTGCAACTGGCAGGCAAGCGCGCACTGGTCACCGGAAGCACCACCGGGCTGGGCGAGGCCATCGCCCGCCGGCTCTCGGCCGAAGGCGCCGCGGTCGTCGTCCACGGCCGCGACGAGCAGCGCGCGGCCAAGGTCGCCGAGGCCATCCGCGCCGACGGACGACCGGCCGACATCGCGATCGGCGATCTGGCCACGGACGGCGGCGCGGCGATCGTCGCCGCCGCGGCCCAGTCGGGCGGCCCGATCGACGTCCTGGTCAACAACGCGGGCGCGTACGACCCGATCGGCTGGGCGCAGGCCACGCCCGCCCAGTGGGCACGCCTGTACGAGGTGAACGTCATCTCCGGCGTACGCATGATCCAGCACTTGACGCCCGGCATGCGCGAGCGCGGCTGGGGCCGGGTGATCCAGATCGGCGGCGGCCTGGCGGCGCAGCCGACGGCCGACCAGCCGCACTACACCGCGACCCTGGCCGCGCGGCACAACCTCGCCGTCTCCCTGGCCCGCGAACTGGCCGGCACCGGCGTGACCTCCAACGTCGTCGCACCCGGCGCGATCATGGTCGACACCGTCCGGGACCTGCTGCTGCGGCTGGCCCCCGCACACGGCTGGGGCGACGACCTCGACGAGATCGAGCGAGCCGCGGCAGCCGACTGGGTGCCCAACGACACCGGACGCTTCGGGCGCCCGGAGGAGATCGCCTCGGCAGTGGCCTACCTGGCCAGCCCGCTGGCCGGCTACATCAGCGGCGCGACGCTGCGCGTGGACGGCGGCACGATCCGCAGCGTCCAGTAGCCGTCACGGCATCCGGCTCGCCTGGACCGGACCAGGCCGACGCGCCGCGCCCGGCCCGCCGAGTTGCCTCGGCCGGAGCCTTGATGCTAAATCTGCGTCGGCACTCCAGCACGGACAGTGCCGACGCGGAGAGGGGATGCCGGTGGGTCAGGTCGAGACGTTCGAGTTCCAGGCAGAGGCTCAGCAGTTGCTTCAACTGATGATCCACTCCGTCTACGCGAACAAGGACGTGTTCCTGCGGGAACTGGTCTCCAACGCCTCCGACGCCCTGGACAAGCTGCGCCTGCAGTCGCTCATCGACAAGGAGCTGGACGCCGACACCGGCGACCTGCGCATCGAACTCGCCGCCGACCCCGCCCAGCGCACCCTGACCGTGCGCGACAACGGCATCGGCATGACCCGCGACCAGGTGATCGAACTGATCGGCACCATCGCCCGGTCCGGCACCGCCGAGTTCGTCTCCCGCTGGCAGCAGGCCAAGCAGGACGGCACCGCGGAACTCATCGGCAAGTTCGGCATCGGGTTCTACTCCAGTTTCATGGTCGCCGACCGGGTCGTCATGATCACCCGCCGCGCCGGGGAGGCCGAGGCCACCCGCTGGGAGTCCACCGGCAGCGGCACCTACGAGATCTCCACGGTCGCCGACGCGGCCCCGGGCACCTCCGTCACCCTGCACCTCAAGCCGGCCGACGAGGACGACCAGCTGCACGACTACACCGACCCGGCCGTGCTGCGGCGCATCGTCAAGCGCTACTCCGACTTCATCGCCTGGCCGATCCGGATGAGCGAACCCGACACCGACCAGCCCGCCACGCTCAATTCGAGGAAGGCCCTGTGGTCGCGGCCCGCCGCCGACATCACACCCGACGAGTACACCGAGTTCTACCGGCACGTCAGCCACGACTGGACCGACCCGCTGGAGACCATCCACCTGCGCGCCGAGGGCGCCCTGGAGTTCGACGCGCTGCTGTTCCTGCCCACCCGCGCGCCGTACGACCTGTTCTCCCGCGACGCCCGCCGCGGCGTGCAGCTCTACATCAAACGCGTGTTCATCATGGACGACTGCCAGGCGCTGCTGCCGGAGTACCTGCGCTTCGTCAAGGGCGTCGTCGACTCCGCCGACCTGTCGCTCAACGTGTCCCGCGAGATCCTCCAGCAGGACCGGCAGATCCAGACGATCCACCGCCGCCTCGTCAAGAAGGTCCTCGGCACCCTCAAGGACATGCTCGCCAAGGACCCCGAGCGCTACACGGGCTTCTGGCGCGAATTCGGCCAGGCCGTCAAGGAAGGCCTGGTCAACGACCCGGACAACCGGGCCGCGATCCTCGACGTCGTGCAGCTCGCCTCGACCCGTGACCCGGCCCGGCCGACCACGCTGCGGGAGTACGCCGAGCGCATGACACCCGACCAGACGGAGATCTTCTACCTGGTCGGGGAGCAGCGCACCACCCTGGCGAACTCGCCGCACCTGGAGGCGTTCGCGGCCAACGGCGTCGAGGTGCTGCTGCTGCACGACCCGGTCGATGCGATGTGGGTCGAGATGGTCGGCGACTACGACGGCAAGCCGTTCGCGTCGGCCAGCCGCGGCGAGGTGGACCTGAAGACACCGTCGGACCAGGCGCCGGACTCCGGCGACTACACGGAGCTGCTGGCCTGGCTGGGCACCCGGCTGGGGGAGAAGGTCAAGCAGGTGCGGCTGAGCACTCGCCTCACCACGTCGGCGGCGTGCCTGGTCTCCGACGCGTTCGACGCGCCGCCGGCGCTGGAGAGGCTCTACCGGGCGATGGGCCAGGACATGCCGAAGACCAAACGCATCCTGGAGCTGAACCCGCAGCATCCGCTGGTGGACAAGCTGCGCGCCGCGCACGCCGAGCGCGGCGACGACGACTCGCTCGCCGAGACCGGTGAACTCGTGTACGCGATGGCGGTGCTCGCCGAGGGCGGCGAGCTCGACGACCCGGCCGGGTTCACCCGGCGGCTGGCCGACCGGCTGGCCCGCACACTCTGATCCACGTCAGGTCGGATGGCCCGCGATCGCTTCGGCGGCGGCCGCCAGGTCGGGGCGGCCGCCGGTGAGGACCAGGACGTCGCCGCCCAGAAGCATGGTGTCGGGGTCTGGCCCGGGCCGGGTGTCGCCGTCGCGGATCAGCGCGAGCACGCTGATCCCGGCGGGCAGCCGGCTGCCCAGCTCACCGAGCGGTCGCCCGGCGTACGGGGAGCCGGCCGGAACCGGCAGCGCGGCGACGTCGGCCGCACGGGAGAGCCCTGCGGCGGCGAGCCGGTCGACGACGCCCAGCGTGTGCAGCAGCTCCGCCACGTCGTGCGCCTGGGCAGGGGTCAGTGACACGCTGCCGTGGGCGACCTCGGCATGCGGTGAGGAGTACACCAGCAGGTCCCGGCGGCCGGAGGGATGGCAGATCACGGCCAGCCCGCGGCCGTCGACGGTGGCCAGGGTGTAGCGCATCCCGATCCCCGGCAGCGCGGAACGTTCGATGATCGTCATACGGTCGTCTCCTGTCTGGTGGTCGCGGCGGTCCGAGTGCCCGGACCGGTGGGTCGCTCGGGCACGGTGCGGGCAGGCGGCCGTTCGGGACCGCCGGTCCTGGTGAACGAGCCGCCTACGCCGCGGTCGAGCATGCGTGCCGCGGCGGCGGCGGCCAGCAGCCCGAGGGCGAGCAGTTCCCCGCTGGCGGTGGCCAGTGCCGCGCCCAGTACGCCGACGGCGGCCAGTAGGGTCGCCCACGCCCACCGCGGCCGCGTCGACGGCGGCGGGGCGGCGGCCGGGTGTGAGTGACGCCGGTGGGGCTCCCCGGCCGGTGCCGCACCGGCCGGGGACGTGGTGTCGGTGGTCAGAAGTCCGCGAAGTAGCGCAGCCATACATACCCCCATGCGATCACGGTGGTCACCGCCGTGGTGACGATGCCGTACCTGGTGAACTGCCAGAACGAGATCGGCTGCCCGGCGCGGGCGGCGATGCCGAGCACGACGACGTTGGCGCTGGCGGCGACCGCGGTGCCGTTGCCGCCGAGGTCGGCGCCGAGGGCGAAGGACCACCACAGGGCTTGGCCGGTGGCCGGGTCGGGGGTCTGCGCCACGACGTCCTCGACGATCGGGGCCATGGTCGCGACGTAGGGGATGTTGTCGAAGAACGCGCCGAGCACGGCCGAGCCGAAGATCAGCCCGGTGGCGGCGAGGAAGTGGTCGCCGCCGACGGTGTCGACGGCCCATTCGCCGATCTGGTGGATGACGCCGGTGTCGACGAGCCCGCCGACCATGACGAACAGGCCCATGAAGAACACCAGCGTCGGCCACTCGACCTCGGCGAGGTAGCGGGTGCTGTCGACGCGGGAGACCAGCACCATCAGGCCCGCGCCGAGCATCGCGATGATCGCCGGCTCGACGTGGATGACGGTGTGCAGGGTGAACCCGAGGCTGACCAGCGTCAGCACGGCCAGGCACCGGACCAGCAGCGACCGGTCGGTGATCTGCGCGCGGGCGTCCAGCTCCTTGACCGCGGCGAAACGTTCGGGCCGGTAGACGAACGACTTGCGGAACAGCACCCGGGCCATCAGCACGAACACCGCGAACAGCACCACCGTGACGGGTGCCATGTGGACGATGAAGTCGTTGAAGCTCAGCCCGGCCCGGCTGCCGATGATGATGTTCGGAGGGTCGCCGATGAGGGTGGCCGCGCCGCCGATGTTGGAGGCCAGTGCCTCCGCGATGAGGTACGGCGCGGCGGGGATGCCCAGCCGCCGGCAGACGGAGATGGTGATCGGGGCGACGAGCATGACCGTGGTGACGTTGTCCAGGAACGGCGACGCGATGGCGGTGATCACCATCAGCAGCACCATCAGCCGGTAGGGGCGGCCCTGTGAGCGCTGCGCGGCCCAGATGCCGAGGAAGTCGAACACGCCGGTCTGCTTGATCACCCCGACGATGATCATCATGCCGAGCAGCAGGAAGATGACGTCCCAGTCGATGCCCGCGTGCGGGGAGTAGAACACGTGCGAGCCGGGCACCAGGCCCAGCAGGGTCATGAGGCCGGCGGCGCCGAGCACGACGGCGACGCGGTTGATCTTCTCGGTCGCGATGAGCGCGAACGCGACCGCGAAGATGACGAGTGCGGTGACGGCCTGCAGGCTCACGGGCACCCGCCCGGGGGGCCGGTGTCGGCGTCGGCGGGGCGCAGCCCCGTCTCGGGCGGGTTGTACGAGCGGCCGTGGTCGGCGGCTGGCAGGGTCATCGCGTCTCCTCGTACGGTCACGGCGGTTCGCCATGACGGGTATGACCGGGCCTGTCGCGGCCGGTCTGCTTTCATGGTCATCTGGCCCCGAGCGGACGGCCATGCGGTCCAGCACCCATTTGCGTACGGTGCCGGCCCGCATCCATGCCCCGCACCGGCTGACGAAACGGCTCGTCCGGCGGCGGTGTGCCGAAGTGGTGGCCCGTGTCCGGTGGTGCGTGCCATTCGCGGAACACACCCGGGTCGGCGGCGTCGCGGGCCGGAAATGGGTGTCGACACCCATGGGCGATCGCCCAGCCGTGCGGTTGCCTGGATGCCACCGGTGCGCCACGGGCCGGGTGGCGCTCAAGCGGGGTGCGGTGGGTTCGTGAGGCGATAGTTTCGAGATCAGGAAGGCGGCTCGATGAACTCCGGCGAAGGGAGGCGCACGGTGTCGCTGTTCTGGCGGATCTTCCTGCTCAATGCGGCCGTGCTGGTCGCGGCCACCATGGTGCTGCTGCTCGGGCCGGTGACCGTGTCCACGCCGGTCGTGCTCACCGAGGCCCTGGTGCTGGCGGTCGGCCTGGCGCTGATGCTGGTCGCCAACGGAGCGCTGCTGCGGGTCGGGCTGGCGCCGCTGCACCGGCTCACCCGGGCGATGGCGACCCTCGATCTGCTGCAACCGGCTCCGCGGCCGATCGCCACCGGCCACGCGGGCATCGCCGACCTCATCCGGGCGTTCAACACCATGATCGACAGGTTGGAGGCCGAACGCGCCACCAGCACCGCCCGTGCCCTGTCGGCGCAGGAGGACGAGCGCCGCAGGGTCGCCCGGGAACTGCACGACGAGGTCGGACAGTCGCTGACCGCCGTCCTGCTGCAGCTGGAGCAGGTCGCCCGGCACGCGCCCGCGCCCTTGTCCGCCGAGTTGCGCCAGGTCCAGGAGACCACCCGGGCAGGCCTGGACGAAATCCGCCGCATCGCCCGCCGCCTGCGCCCGGGCGTGCTGGAAGAACTGGGTCTGGCCAGCGCGCTCAAGGCGCTGATCACCGAGGTCACCGGGCACACCGACCTCGCGGTCACCCATCGGCTGGGCGGCGACCTGCCGCCGATGGACGCCGAGACCGAACTGGTGATCTACCGGGTGGCTCAGGAGGGGCTCACCAACGCCGTGCGGCATGCCCGCGCGAGCCGGGTCGAGCTGTCGCTGCAGCGACGGCGCGGCGAGGTGCTGCTGCGCCTCGCCGACGACGGCCGCGGCGTCGCCGACGCCCCCGAGGGCGCGGGCATC
Organism: Catellatospora chokoriensis; assembly: GCF_011297315.1. NCBI lineage: Bacteria > Bacillati > Actinomycetota > Actinomycetes > Micromonosporales > Micromonosporaceae > Catellatospora > Catellatospora chokoriensis. The sequence goes on along the minus strand of NZ_JAAOTI010000036.1, from coordinate 2,764 downwards.
CGCGGCATGCGCGAGCGGGCGCTGCTCATCGGCGCGCAGCTGGAGATCACCCGCAGCGCGTCAGGCGGCACCGAGGTCCGGTTGCGGGTGCCGATCGACGAGCAGCGGACCGCGCCGTGACCGGACCCGTCCGCATCCTGCTGGCCGACGACCACGCGCTGGTACGCCGCGGTGTGCGCCTCATCCTCGACAGCGAGCCCGATCTGACCGTGGTCGCCGAGGCCGGCGACGGCGCGGAGGCCATCGCGCTGGCCCGCGCCGAGCAGCCCGATCTGGCCATTCTCGACATCGCGATGCCGCGGCTGACCGGCCTGCAAGCCGCCCGCGAGCTGTCGCGCACCATGCCGGGCCTGCGCATCCTCATCCTGACCATGTACGACAACGAGCAGTTCTTCTTCGAGGCGCTGCGGGCCGGGGCCAACGGCTACGTGCTGAAGTCCGTGGCCGACCGTGATCTGGTCGAGGCCTGCCGGGCCGCGATGCGCGACGAGCCGTTCCTCTACCCGGGCGCGGTCACCGCCCTCATCCGCGACTACCTGGACCGGGCTGCGCGGGGGCAGGACCAGCCCGCGCGGGCCATCACCGCGCGGGAGGAGGAGGTGCTCAAACTGATCGCGGAGGGCCATACGGCCAAGGAGATCGCCCAGCTGCTGTTCATCAGCATCAAGACCGTCGACCGCCACCGGGCCAACCTGCTGCAGAAACTGGGCCTGCGCGACCGGCTGGAACTGACCCGCTACGCGATCCGGGCCGGACTCATCGAACCCTGAGCGCCGTCTTCTGCGGCGGCCGGGTGGGTGGATGCCGACGATCGAAGGCACCCACCCGCCCGACCTGGTCGTGACCGGCACCGCCAGGACTTCAGAGGGTGAGCACGACCGTGGAGATGCTGCGTGCGGCGACGTTGACGGTGACCTGTCCGCCGCTCACGCTGGCCGGCTGGCCGGCCGCGTTCGTGCTCTGCGAGGTGAGGAGGTACTCCGCCTTGGTGACGTTCTGCGGGGCCTGGATCACGGCACTGTTGACCGCGTTGGCGGACCGGTTGAGGATCACGAGCGTGATCTTCCCGGCACCCTGGTATGCGGTGACTTCCAGCGGCGCGGCCTTGGTGCTCTTCGTCAGGGCGACCCGCTGGTAGCCGGGGCGGACGTACTTGGCGTACTGCGAGAACGCGTACCCGCGCTTGAGCGGCGCTCCCGCGGTGGTGCCGTAGGCCGACTCTCCGTCTCCGATGAAGGAGTAGAAGCGTTTGCCGTACCACCAGATGTAGGCGCTCCAGTTCGACTCCATCGACTTGTGCACCGTGCGCATGATGTCGTCGAGCGTCTCGTTCCAGACCGTCAGGTTGGCGGGGTTGCCCCAGATGTTGGAGCCGCTGCCGTCAGCCTCGTGGAAGTTCCACTCGGTCATCCACACCGGCTTGTTGTACTGGGCGGCCCGGGCATACGGCGCCAGCCGGCCGGAGGCCTCGGTTCCGTACAGGTGTCCGCCGATGTAGCCGATGTTGTTGCGGGCGCAGGTGTCGTTCAGGGTCGGATCGGTGAAGCCGTAGTTGAGGTTGACCGCCTCGGCGACCATCAGCCTGGTGTTCAGCACCTTCGCACCCTGGGTGCAGACGAAGTTCTGCAGCTCGGTGCCGCTCCAGTCCATCGAGTCGTAGTCCGGGTGCCAGTCCGGCTCGTTCTGCACCGAGGTGACGTCGATCGTCACGCCCTGGTTGCGCATGTACTGGACATAACTGTTCAGGTGGTTGGCGTAGTCGTCGTAGTAGTCGGTCTTCAACTTGCCGCCGTTGACCCGGCTGTTGTTCGTCTTCCACGCCGCCGGAGCCGTCCACGGCGACGCGAGGATCCTCACGCCCGACCCGTACGCCTTCGCCGTCTTCAGGGCATTCACCTGCGTCGACCACTCGCCGGACACCGGCGAGATGCCGGTCCGCACGATCGACAGGCCCAGCTGGTTCTGCCCCAGGCCGACCAGCGTCTGCGTCTCGGACGTCGACCAGGCGCCGCCCCAGATCGACACCGCGGCCCCGAACCCGTCGATCACCTGGTATCGGCTCGCGCTGTTCACCGTGATGTCCGGCGTGGTGTTGGGCGGACTGCTCGGGGCCGTGCTGGGCGTGCTGCTCGGCGCAGCGCTGGGTGAGGTGCTCGGGGTTGAGGTGGGTGACGCGCTCGGCACGACGCCGCCCGTGCAGAGCACTCCGTTCAGCGCGAAACCGGCGGGAGCGGGGTTACTGCCGGTCCACGAGCCGTTGAAACCGAAGGAGGCGGTGGCGTTGGTTGCGATGGATCCGTTGTAGCCGGCGTCGCTTGCCGTGACCGCGGCGCCGTTCTGGGTCAGCGTGGTGTTCCAGGCCTGTGTGACGGTCTGGCCTGCGCTGAAGGACCAGGTCAGGGTCCAGCCCGTGAGCGGGTCGCCGAGATTGGTGATGGTGACATCGGCGCCGAAGCCGTTCTGCCACTGCGACGACACCGCGTAGTTCACCGCGCAGCCCGCCGCTGCCGCCGCGACCGGCAGCGCCACGCCGACCGCCGCCGACGCCAGCAGCAACGATCCGGCCGCCGCGGCGGCATAGGCCACTCTTCTGTTCCTCATGCATGTCTCCTCGATGGTGACCGGCGGCACGCCCCGTCAGCGCTGCAGGGTCAGCAGGCCGGGTCGGTAGGGCAGCAGGCCGTAGTCGCCGCCGGAGTTGGGCGACCGGCCCTGGTAGAGCAGTTGCAGTTGGCAGGGGTCGATGGTCATGGTCTGGTCGGCG
>NZ_JAAOTI010000035.1:0-91773 GCF_011297315.1 Catellatospora chokoriensis | reverse complement strand
GTGGGTGGGGGTGGGGTGGTGGGGGTTAGTCGCGCCAGCCGGAGATGTCGATGCCCTTGGCGGATTCGACGCGGAGGGCGAAGTGGATCTCCTGGGTGGTGTTGGGGGGCAGGGTGAGGGTCCAGGTGTAGACGCCCAGGTCGGAGCGTTCGGCGGGGTCGGGTTTGGCGCTCAGTTCTTTGACGGTGATCTGGGCGTCGCGGGAGACCGGGAGCTGGTCGAGGACGGTGACGGTGACCTGGCGGGGGCTGTGGTTGGCAACTGTGATCTTGTATTCGGCGTCGGTGCGGCGGGACGAGCCGAGGGTGGCCTTGCCGGCGGAGCGGCGGACGAGTTCGCGTTCGACGCGGACCCGGTCGTCGACGCCGAGGGCCAGCTCGCGTTCCTCCTGGGGGGCCCAGGGTTCGAGGCGGGTGGAGCCGACGAAGTCGCCCTCGTGGAACAGGGCGGCGGTGCCGCCGGGCAGGGTGTGGCCGGACGTGTTGGGCACGGTGGCGCGCAGCGTCGCCTCCTCGGCGCGGACCGGAGCGGTGATGTGGTCCAGGCGGGCGGCCAGGTCGAAGCGCGCGATGAGGGTGCGGTGCGCGGTGCCGTCGGCGGGCACGGCCACCGGCTTGAGCGGGGTGTACGTCGCCGCGACCGGCCCCTCCTCCACGCTCGCGCTGGTCTCGCGCACCGCGGCCCGCGCCTTGGGCATCATCGTCTGCATCGGCGCGGCCCCCGGGGCGGGTGGCGGCGGCGCGGACATCGGCATCGCGGCGGCGGCGTAGGCGACCGGCATCGGGCGCAGCACGTCGACGAACCAGGGGTCCAGCTCGGGCACCTCCAGCGCGCCCGCGGGGCGGGCCGTGGACAGCTTGAGCGCGCACTCCGGCCAGTCCTCGCCGGTGCGCTGGGTGATCATGCCGTGCCAGGTCAGCGTCAGCGTCTCCCCGGCCAGCCGCAGATCGTAGCCGCTGCTCCAGCTCGCGCCGGGCACCACATAGGAGAGCTCCAGCTCGATCTCGCCCGCCTCGTCGACCTCCAGCAGGATCTCGGCGGCCAGCCGGTCCGGCCGGGTGCTGCCGCGCAGGTCCATCAGCCGCCGCTCGGCCGCCTCCCGGCGGCGGTGCAGGTCGAGCCGCTCCCGCTCGCGGCCGCGGCGGGCCGCGTGGATCGCGGTGAGCTGCTCGTCCAGGCCGTCGGCGAACCGCACCGCGGCCGCGGGCTCACCCGTGGCCAGTGATCCCGCACCGCGCATGGCCAGCCTGCCCAGGAAGCGCTCCCGGGCGGTCGCGACCGTGTCGGCGTCGTCGAGGACGGCGATCACCGCCTCGATCTCGCGCAACTCCGCCTCCAGCGCGACGACCGCCTGATGCGAGGTCACCGGCTCGCGGCGGGTCACCACGTTCACCCCGGCGACGGCGGCGGGTCCGTGTCCGGACACCCGCACCGAGTCGCGCAGCAGGTTCAGCGGCAGCGGTCCACACGGGACGCGGTGCTCGCCGGGGGTCAGGGTCACCGTGGCCCGCCGGGTCACCCGCGCCCGGTCCGGGAACACGGTGACCGCGACGATCGGGGCGTCGACGAGGTCGGGACCGTCCGCGTTGAGGCTCATGCCTGCTCCTCGCCGTGCTCGCGGGCGGCCCGACCGGCTGGTCCCAGGAATCGTTCGCTCATGAAATGAGGCTACCCAAACCGGCCCGAGCGAAGCGCCCCAATGGGGCGGGGCGGTCACGGCCGGTGGCCGTGACCGCCCCGCTCTTCAGGGAGGAGGTGTCAGGAGCAGGCGGCGCCGTTCAGGGTGAACAGGGCCGGGTTGGGGTTGGGGCCGCTCGCGGGGTCGCCGATGAACCCGAAGGTCACCGACTGCCCGGGTGCGATGACCTTGTTCCAGGCGAGGTTCGTCGCGCTGACGGTCGCGCCGGACTGGGTCGCCGAGGCGCTCCAGATGTCGTCGACCGACTGACCGCCCAGGAACGACCAGCGCAGCGTCCACCCGTTGACCGCGGCGGAGCCGGTGTTCTTGACGGTGAGCTGGGTGTTGAACCCGTCGTTCCACTGGCTGTGCTTGGTGTAGGTCACCTTGCAGGTGGACGCGGGCGCGGACGCGCCGTCGCCCTGGCCCGCGAGGAAGGCGGCCACCCAGGCCAGCGGGGCGTTCCAGTTGATGGTCAGCTCGTTGGTGGACCACGAGTCGATCTCGTCGATGTAGCAGAACTGCCCGGTGCAGCCGGTCAGCTTCTGCTGCGCCAGCGGGTCCTGGATGGACGAGTTCGGGCCGCCGGCCAGGGTGCCCCTCGGCGGGTTCGGCAGGTCCGGGTTGAGCTGGTGGGCGTACCAGCGGCTGTGCTGGTTGTGCGAGTTCACCTCGCCGTATCCGGTCACGTAGGACATGTTCAGCGCGTTGCGGCCGAACAGGTAGTCCGCGCCCTGCGTCACCGCGTCGGCGAAGCGGTCCTGACCCGTGATGTCGTACGCCGTCGACAGCACCACCAGGTTGTTGGCGATCCCGCTGTTGGAGCCCCAGTCGTAGGAGTTGTTCGCCGGCTGGTACGGCACGCCGTACGGGTGCGCCTCGATCGCGGCCAGGTACTCCTCCGCGCCGGACACCACCGAGGCGCGCACCGCTGCCCGGCCGGGCAGCGCGCTGGGCACCGTGGCCAGGTCGAGGCGGCCCAGCGCGGCGAGCGACTGCCAGCCGAAGCCGTTGCTGCTCCACACGTCGGCCGTGTGCAGCGGCGAGCCGGTCACCGCGGCCTGGTACTGGCTCTCCCCCGTGGTCAGGTAGAGCTCGGCGGCCGCCCAGTAGAACTCGTCGGACACCACGACGTCGTCGTAGGTGCCGCCGCCGGTGCCGTCGGACGGGCTGGCGTAGATCGCCGGGTGGGCCAGCGCCGCCGCGTACGCGGTGCGGGCCGCGGCCAGGTTACGGGCCGCGAAGGCCGCGTCGTACGGGGCGTACACGCGGGCCGCCTGCGCCGCCGCGGCGGCCAGGTTCAGCGTCGCCGCGGTCGACGGCGGGTGCAGCTCGCGCTGCTTGTCGTCGAGGTTGGGCAGCAGCGGCAGGCCGGTCCACTCGCTGTCGTGGATCTTGTGGTGGGCCATGCCGGCCAGCGGCTGACCGGCCGGGACCTGCATCTTCAGCAGGAACTCCAGCTGCCAGCGGGCCTCGTCGAGGATGTCCGGCACGCCGTTGCCGCTCTCCGGCAGGTTCAGCTGGCCGTCCGGGAACGCCTGGGCGGTCGCCGCCCACTTGCCCCGCTCGAACTCGTTGACCAGCTGGAACACCGAGATGCCGCCGTTGACGACGTACTTGCCGTGGTCACCGGCGTCGTACCAGCCGCCGGAGACGTCCAGCGAGTAGTCGCACACACCGGGCTGGCAGGGCACCGAGGTGTCGCCCTTGTTCGGCGCGACGCCGACGTGGCCCGCCGGGCGGCCGTAGCCGGGCCGCAGGGCGTCGGAGATCGCGATCCCGGAGCGCTGGGTGTAGAACATCTTCAGCGCGTCGTCGCGCAGCCCGGCGTAGAGGTTGCCGGCCAGGTCGAACGGGCGGCTGGTCTCGCCGTCGGCGACCAGGGTGTAGCCGGCGCCCGCGACCGCGTACCCGCTGAAGTCGATCGAGTGGACGTTCTGGCCGGAGCTGGCGTCCACGCCGCGCGGGGTGGTGTCACCGCTCGCGACCACGTCGCCGCCGGCGTTCTTGAGCTGCCACGGCAGGGCCGAGGTCGCCTCGGTGACGACGGTCGCGTTCTTCGGGCCCTTGGTCAGGTAGCCGACCTGGTTGACCCGCACCCGCGGGCCGGTGTCGGGCTGGTAGACCTCGGGCGCGGCGCCGCCCTTGAGGGAGATGTCGTCGAGGCAGAGCCGCCAGGGGGAGGCACTGCCACCGATCTGAAACGCCACCTGCGCGTTCGGAAGGGAGACGGGCGCGGTGAAGGTGTACGAGTAGCCGGTGGCAGTGCCGGTCATCAGCGGATTCGCGGCCAGGAACTGCGTCCACGGGTCCACCGGCAGCTGGATGAGCGCCTTGCCGACCTTGTCGGGGGTCGCGCTCGCGGTGAAGCTGTAGCTGTACGTCTCCCCCGCGACCAGCGGGATGTTGTCCTGCCCGATGATCACGTCCCACGGGTTCACCGTGCCGCCCGGGATGTCGGCGCACAGCTGCCCGCTGCTGGAGTCGAGCGTGATGTTGCCGGTCCCCCACCAGGGGGCGTGGCCGGAGGTGAAGGTGCCGTTGACGATCTGCTCGGGGGCATCGGCCGAGGCGGCGGCGGCGGTCAGGCTCGTCGAGACGAGCCCGGCCACGGCGGCCAGCGCGATCAGCACGGGTCTACGCACTGGGGGTCCTTTCGATGGAGCGATCGGTGTTGCATCGAAAGCGGGCGTGAGCAGCCGGAATGCGCCGAAGATCTGGGAGCGCTCCCATCTGCGCCCATGAATTATTGCCGCCACATTTCCGGAGTGTCAATCGCCCCCGCAGTGGAGGTGTGGAAGTTTCAGCCGGCGAGGAAGGAGAGGCGGACCTGACGGGTGGGGTTGTCGCCGTTGGTGTCGACCAGGCAGATCGACTGCCAGGTGCCCAGGGCGATCCGGCCGTTCAGGACCGGCAGGCTGGCGTACGGCGCGATGAACGCGGGCAGCACGTGGTCGCGCCCGTGGCCGGGTGAGCCGTGCCGGTGCTGCCAGCGGTTGTCGGCGGGCAGCACGTGCTCCAGCGCCGTGAGCAGGTCGTCGTCACTGCCCGCACCGGTCTCGATGATCGCCACCCCGGCCGTGGCGTGCGGCACGAAGACGTGCACCAGCCCGTCCCCCAGATCGCGCACGAACGCCGCGACCTCGTCGGTGATGTCCACGACGGTCGCCCGATTCCCCGTCCGCACGCTCAACACTTCACTCCGCACCCGCCCACCCTAAGCGCCCCCGCCCCGCCCCGCTCCGCCACGCCACAGCGCGACGAAGATCGGCGTCTCGTGCCGAAAAGCGGAGTCTGACCGCACTTCCTGACACGAAACGCCGATCTTCGCGGGAGCGAGGGCGAGGGGCGGGGGTCAGTCGCCGCCGCCTCCGCCGTCTCCGCCGCCGTCGCCGCCGGAGTCGCCCGAATCGCCGGAGTCGTTGTCGTCGCTGTCGTAGTCGTCATCGTCGTGGTCGTGGTCGCCGTGGGAGTGGCCGCGGCCCCGGCGACGGCGCTTGCGCGGGGCGAACAGCAGGACCAGGCCGAAGACGATCACCAGCGGGGCGGCGAAGCCGGCGATGCGCTCCAGGCCCGTGGGCGGCAGGAAGGCGTACCCCTCCATGCCCGTGATCGCGGCCGCCGGGACCGCGGTCTTGCTCGCCTCGACCGCGGCGGCGACGCCCGGGCCGACCACGCGGCCGCTGTCGCGCAGCGGGCCGATCACCCAGCTGAGCTCGCAGTTGCCGTAGATGCCCGCGTAGGGCGGGGCCAGCAGATCCTGCTGGCAGCTCCACTCGTCACCGGTGATCCCCGCCGTCACCTTTTCCCCGCCCAGATCGGCCAGGAGGGGGAAGGTCGTGTTGACGGCGAGCAGGAATCCGTATGCGATGAGAAGGAGACCGAGGAGTCGTCGCATGGCGGCAATCTAATCGGCGTACGCCACTGGACAGCGTCCCCGGTCGTGAAGCCGACCGAAATGTTACTGGTCAGTATGCGTGTCGCGTGTCGCATCGGACGGCGGTACGCGTGACGAATCCCCCACCGGAGGGGCAGGATGGGTCGAACAGACAAACTCTGTGTCTAGACCGATCATCACTACAACTACGAGGGAACGCCTGTGGCCACCGAACGCAAGCGCCCGGTGATCAGCGACGGCCTGCCGAGCCAGCTCCCGGACATCGATCCCGAGGAGACGGCCGAGTGGGTGGAGTCGCTCGACGGAGTGATCGACGAGCGAGGCGCCAAGCGCGCCCGGTACGTCATGTTGCGCCTGCTGGAGCGGGCTCGTGAGCGGCAGGTCGGCGTCCCCCCGCTGACCACGACCGACTACATCAACACGATCCCCAGCGAGCGCGAGCCGTGGTTCCCCGGCGACGAGCACATCGAGCGCCGGCTGCGCGCGTACATCCGGTGGAACGCGGCCATGACCGTGCACCGGGCGCAGCGCCCCGGCGTCGGCGTCGGCGGGCACATCTCGACCTACGCGTCGTCCGCCTCGCTCTACGAGGTCGGCTTCAACCACTTCTTCCGGGGCAAGAACCACCCGGGTGGCGGCGACCACATCTTCTACCAGGGCCACGCCTCGCCCGGTATGTACGCGCGCGCGTACCTGGAGGGCCGCCTGACCGAGCACCAGCTCGACGGGTTCCGCCAGGAGCTGTCGCACCCGGGTGGCGGCCTGCCGTCGTACCCGCACCCGCGCCTGATGCCGGACTTCTGGGAGTTCCCGACGGTGTCCATGGGCCTGGGCGGCCTGAACGCGATCTACCAGGCGCGGTTCAACCGCTACCTGCACCACCGCGGCATCAAGGACACCTCGGACCAGCGAGTATGGTCCTTCCTCGGCGACGGCGAGATGGACGAGCCGGAGACCCTGGGCGCGATCGGCCTGGCCGCGCGCGAGGAGCTGGACAACCTCACCTTCGTGATCAACTGCAACCTGCAGCGCCTCGACGGCCCGGTCCGCGGCAACGGCAAGGTCATGCAGGAGCTGGAGGCGTTCTTCCGGGGCGCCGGCTGGAACGTCATCAAGGTCGTCTGGGGCCGCGAGTGGGACCCGCTGCTGGCCCAGGACACCGACGGCGCGCTGGTCAACCTGATGAACGTGACGCCCGACGGTGACTACCAGACCTACAAGGCGGAGTCCGGCGCGTACGTGCGCGAGCACTTCTTCGGCCGCGACGCGCGGACCCGCAAGATGGTCGAGCACATGTCCGACGACGAGATCTGGGGTCTCAAGCGCGGCGGCCACGACTACCGCAAGCTCTACGCCGCCTACAAGGCCGCGACGGAGCACACCGGTCAGCCGACGGTCATCCTCGCCAAGACCATCAAGGGCTGGACGCTGGGCTCGCACTTCGAGGGCCGCAACGCCACGCACCAGATGAAGAAGCTGACGCTGGACGACCTGAAGAGCTTCCGCGACCGCCTCTTCCTGGACATCCCGGACTCGGCGCTGGAGTCGAACCCGTACGAGCCGCCGTACTTCCACCCGGGTGCCAAGAGCGACGAGATCGGCTACCTGATGGAGCGGCGTGCGGCGCTGGGCGGCTCGCTGCCCTCGCGCAACACCAAGCACGTCCCGCTGCAGCTGCCCGAGCACAAGGTCTACGCGGACCTGAAGAAGGGCTCCGGCAAGCAGAAGATCGCCACCACGATGGCCTTCGTCCGCCTGTTCAAGGACCTGATGAAGGACAAGGTGATCGGCCACCGCTGGGTGCCGATCATCCCCGACGAGGCGCGCACCTTCGGCATGGACTCGCTGTTCCCGACCGCGAAGATCTACTCGCCGCACGGCCAGCAGTACACCTCGGTGGACCGGGAGCTGTTCCTGTCCTACAAGGAGTCGACGGCCGGGCAGATCCTGCACGAGGGCATCAACGAGGCCGGCTCGGTCGCCTCGTTCACCGCCGCGGGCAGCGCGTACGCCACGCACGGCGAGCCGATGATCCCGGTCTACATCTTCTACTCGATGTTCGGGTGGCAGCGTACGGCCGACGGCCTGTGGGCGGCGGCGGACCAGATGACGCGCGGCTTCCTGCTGGGCGCCACCGCGGGCCGCACCACGCTCAACGGCGAGGGCCTGCAGCACGAGGACGGGCACTCGCACCTCATCGCGGCGACCAACCCGGCCGCGGTGGCGTACGACCCGGCGTTCGGCTTCGAGATCTCGTACATCGTCGAGGACGGCCTGAAGCGGATGTACGGCGAGACGCCGGAGGACATCTTCTACTACATGACCGTCTACAACGAGCCGTACGTGCACCCGGCGGAGCCCGCCGACGTGGACGTGGCGGGCCTGCTCAAGGGCCTGTACCGGTACGCGCCGGCGACGGTCGAGGGGCCGAAGGCGCAGATCATGGCCTCCGGTGTCGGCCTGCACTGGGCGCTGCGCGCCCAGCAGCTGCTGGCCGAGGACTGGGGCGTGTCGGCGGACGTGTGGTCGGCGACGAGCTGGACCGAGCTGCGCCGCGACGCGGTGGACACGGAGCGGCACAACCTGCTGCACCCGGACCAGCCGGCGAAGGTGCCGTACGTGACCCGGGCGCTGCAGAACGCGCCGGGCCCGAAGGTGGCCGTGTCCGACTGGATGCGGGCCGTCCCGGACCTGATCGCGCGCTGGGTCCCGGGCGACTACACCTCGCTCGGCACCGACGGCTTCGGCATGTCCGACACCCGCTCGGCCCTGCGCCGCCACTTCAACGTCGACGCCGAGTCGATCGTCGTGGCGGTCCTGGCCCAGCTCGCCCGCGCCGGTGAGGTCCCCGCGACCGCCCCGGCCGAGGCAGCCCGCAAGTACGCCATCGACGACGTCCTGGCGGCTCCCGCCGGCGAAACCGGCGGCGACAGCTGAGAGAAGACCACGAAGGCCCCGCGACCTGCCGTCGCGGGGCCTTCGTGCTGTCCCGACAGGGCGGCGCCGGGCGAAGATCGCCGTTTCAGGTCGAAACCCGGTCCCTGACCACAGAAAGCGACCCGAAACAGCGATCTTGCGCGGCGCGACGCGGCGCACGGCGGGGCGAGACGATTTGTGCCGTTGCCGACGGCGGCGGCGGGCTGGCACGATCCCGCCGTGTCGATCACCCCCACGGCCGTCCGCGGACTGTGCCCGCAATGTCAGAGCACCCTGGCCGTCGAGCCCGGCGAAGCGCCGTGGTGTGCGCGCTGCGAATGGAACCTCGACGCCTTCACGCCCGACCCCGCGGGTCCTGACGCTCGGCCTGCCGCTGTGGACGGGCCTGCGCCCGCAGGAGCGGGTGGCGCTGCTCGCCCACGAGCTGGGCCATTTCATCAACAACGACAACCGGCGCAGCCTGCGTACGCAGACCGCGCTGACCTTCTTCGCACACGTGGCCCGGCTGCTGGATCCCCGCGAGCTGTTCGGCCTCACGGAGTCCGACGGGCTGATCGGGCTGGCCGTGAAGGTGGTCGAACTCCTGGTGTCGCCCGTGTTCTGGCTGCTCTCACGGTTGTGCTGGCTGCTGCACCTCGCGCTGAACGTGCTCGGCGCGAGGACCTCGCAACGCGCCGAGTACTACGCCGACGACCTGGCCGCCCGGGCCGCCGGCAGCACGGCGGCGCTCACCCTGACCGACGTGTTGAGCTGCTCAGACGTCTACACCGGCATCGTCGGGAGCCGGGCCCGGGGTGGGGCCGTCATGCAGGGCTGGCGGGAGGCGGTGGAGTCGGCCCGTGCCGCCGTCGCACCGCGCCAGGCCCGGCTGCGCCAGCTCACGCTGCGCCGTGCGGCGTCGCCGTTCTCCTCCCATCCCCCGGCAGAGCTGCGTCACCGCGTCATCGCGGCGCAGCCGCACCGTGACCCGCAGGTCGTGCTGAGCGAGGCCGAGGCGGCGGCGATCGACGCCGAGCTGGCCGCGTTCGAGGAGCGCTACCGCCGGATCATCGCGGCAGCGTGGTGAGCGGCGGGCCTACCCGCGGGCGGCCCAGCGCAGGCCGCGTTCGGTGAGCGTGCGGATCTCGGGGATGTCCAGGTCCGGCAGGTGGTGCCCGACGGTGGAGACGAAGATCCGGCCCAGCCCCCACTGCCGGGTGTACACCGCCGGGTGGGTCACCGGCTCGCCCCAGGGCTCGCCGTCCTCGACCGGGAACGTGATGGTGGCCAGCACGTCGTTGAGCGGGTCGGCGAGCATCCAGTAGCGCTCGGTGTGCAGGGCGACCGTGCTGATCCCGGCGACGATCGGGTGGGCGGCGCGTTCGGGCAGCACGGTGAGGGTGTGCGGGACGAAGTCGCCGGGGTGGCAGGTGAACCAGCCGCCGGTGAGCCACTGGTAGCGGCGTTCGGTGAACGCGGCGACGATGCCGCCGTGCCAGCCCGCGAGGCCGGTGCCGGCGCGCACGGCGTGATCGAGGTTGGCGGCGCGGTCGGGGGTGAGCTCGTCGCCGCCCGCGGTCCAGCAGTTGACGATCAGGTCGGTGCGGGCCAGCAGTGCGGCATCGTCGTACACGGCGAGGTCGTCGGCGGTGTCGACGGTGAAGCCCTGGTCCTTGAGGTATGGCAGGAAGCTGTCGGTGGTGCCGACGGGGTCGTGGAACTCGGCTCCACCGCGGACGATCAACGCGCTACGCATGGCGAACAGGGTAAACGTTTTCCGCTCCGGCGACGAGGGCCGGCCGTCATCGGGCGGCGCCGACCGGTTCCGGAGCCGCCGGGGCCGGGGCCGGCACGGGCAGCCCGATCCGGCGCACCCCGGGGGCGAGCACGGTGCCGAGGCAGGCGACGGCCACCACGACCGCCGCCACGAGCAGCGGCGCCTGCGGCGACCAGGCGGCGGCGGCCAGCGGTGCCAGCGCGTAGCCCACCGGCGTGGCCGCCAGGGAGCACAGCCAGTCGTACGAGGAGACCCGGGCCAGCGCCTGTGGCGGGATCTCGGCCTGCACGACCGTCTCCCACACCGGGTTGAGGAAGCCGAGTGCCGCCATGGCCAGCCCGTACGAGCCGATGACGGCCGGGGCGGGGGCGGCGAAAGCCAGCAGCGCCAGCGGCAGCGCGTACGTGGCCAGGCCCAGGTTGGCGACCAGCACCGGACGCCGCGGGCGCACCCGGCTCGCGACCAGGGAGCCGAGCAGCAGACCGACCGCGCCGGCCTCCAGCACGAGCACCCACGTCGCGTCGCCGCCGAGCCGGTCGACGGCGATGGCCGGACCCAGCGTGATCAGCACCGCCGCCACGCCGTTCCAGGCGGCGTGGGCGATGAGGCTGGTCCAGTACCAGTCGCGGGAGCGCACCTCGGCCCAGCCCGCGGCCAGGTCGGCGAGCAGGGTGCGGCGCTCGACCGGCACCCGTCGCACCCGGATCGCGGCGAGCAGGACCGCGCTGACCGCGAACGTGGCGCCGTCGAGCACGAACGCCCAGCCGGCGCCCACGGACAGGATCAGCACTCCGGCCAGTGCCGGTCCGGCCAGCCGGGTGACGCCGTTGGCGATGGCCGTGGCGGCGTTGGCCGCCTGCCGCTGCGGCGCGTCCACCACCCCGGCGACCAGCGGCGACGTGGTGGGGATGGCGAACGCGGAGGCGATTCCGCCCACCGCTGACGCCACGGCGAGGTGCGCCAGCGCCGGGTCGCCGGCGATGAGCACGCATCCGACGAACACCTGCGCGGCGCACCGGACGACGTCGGCGGCGAGCGCCACGAGGCGCGGGTCGTGCCGGTCGGCGAGCACGCCGCCCAGCGGCAGCAGCACCAGCCGGGGCACCATCGCGCAGGCCAGCACCAGGGCCAGCGCGCCGCTGGACCCGGTGGCGTGGTGCACCGCGATGGCGAGCGCCGCGGGGATGACGAAGTCGCCCAGCGAGGACAGGGTGCGGCCGACGAACAGCAGCCGGAAGGCGCGTTGGCGCAGGGGGTGAACCATGTCGCCGAAGATAGTTCGGAACCAAACTTTTTGTCAACGAATAATCTGGCAACGAAGGACCGGTGCCGTCATAGGATCACCGGCATGGAGCCCCGCGACCGGGTGGACGCGCACGTCGCCCGCTGGCTGCCCGTGCTGCCCGACCTCGACCCCGACGTCGAGGCCGCGGTGACGCGGATGAAAAAGCTGTCCGACCACCTGCGACGGGTACGCGAGCAGTCGCTCGTCGACTTCGACCTGCAACGCCACGAGTTCGACACGCTGCACTCGCTGGCGGGGCGGGGCGGCCGCGCCGCGCCGTCCGAACTCGCCGGCGACCTGGGCATGGCGCCCGCGACGGTCACCGGCCGGCTCGACGGGCTGGAGCAGCGCGGGTTCGTCCGGCGCACCCCGTCCGCCGCGGACCGGCGGCGGATCGACATCGAGCTCACCGAGTCCGGCCGGGCCGCCTGGCTGGGCGCGATGGACGTGCTGGGCCACGAGGAGTACCGGCTGCTCGGCGCGCTGAACGCGGCCGAACGCCGGACGCTGGCCGACCTGCTGCGCCGGGTGATGCTCGCCGCCGAGCAGCGCTGACACCGGACGGCAGCTCAGCGGGCTCGTTGCGCGGCGGCGGCTAGTGTCGGGACATGCCCCCGGAAGACCCCGCCGCCGCCCTGCCCAAGGTAGGGCTGCGCACCCTCTGGCCATACCTGCGCGCCCACCGCTCCTCACTGCTGCTCGTCGCCGCGCTGTCCCTGGTCACCACCGCCGGCACGCTGCTGCAGCCGGTGCTGACCCGCGACGTGCTCGACGGGCTCGGCGCGAGCACGCCGATCGGCCCGAGCGTGCTCGCGCTGGTGGCGACCCTGGTCGGTGTCGCCGCGGTCGACGGCTTCCGGCACTTCCTGCTCCAGCGCACCGCGGAGGGCCTGGTCCTCACGGCACGCCGCCGGCTGGCCGGGCACCTGCTGCGCCTGCCCATCGCCGAGTACGACCAGCGCCGCACCGGCGACCTGCTGTCCCGGGTCGGCGCGGACACCACGCTGCTGCGCGCCGTGGTCACCTCCGGCCTGTTCGACACCGTCAGCGGCGCGATCATGGTGGTCGGCGCGGCGACGGCGATGGTGCTGCTGGACCCGCTGCTGTTCGGGGTCACCCTGATCGGCCTGGTGATCGGGCTGTCCGGCGGTATCTTCTTCGCCCGCAAGGTGCGCGGCATGTCCCGCGACGCGCAGGCCCGCATCGGCGAGATGACCGCGGCGGTCGAGCGGTCGATCACCGCGGCGCGCACGATCCGGGCCAGCCGCGCCGAGGCCCGCGAGACCGACACCGTGGCGCAGAGCGCCGAGCAGGCGTATCACGCCGGGGTGCGGATCGCCCGGTTGCAGGCGATCGTGCAGCCCGCCATGGTGACCACCATCCAGGGCTCGTTCCTGCTGGTGCTGGGTGTCGGCGGGGCACGGGTCGCGTCCGGCGCGATCACCGTCGGCGACCTGGTCGCCTTCGTGCTGTTCGTGTTCTTCCTGGTCATGCCGCTCGGCCAGGCGCTCAACGCGTACACCCAACTACAGGCGGGTCTCGGCGCATTGCAGCGGATGGAGGAGGTGCTGGTCATCCCCCTGGAGGGCGCAGCCGGGCAGGACGGCGCGACCGGCACCGGGCCCGCGGTCGGCGCACAGCGGTCGGGCGGCGTGCCGTCGCCCGTCACTGCTTCGGCCAACAGCGCCGCCACGGTGGCCGGGGCGCCGGCGATCGAGTTCGACCGGGTCGGGTTCGGCTACACCGACGCCGAGGGCCGGGTCGGCGAGCCGGTGTTGCGCGAGGTCAGCTTCCGGGCCCCGGTGGGTACGCGTACCGCGCTGGTCGGGCCGTCCGGCGCGGGCAAGTCGACGCTGCTGTCCCTGGCCGAACGGTTCTACGAGGTGACCTCGGGCAGCCTGCGGGTCGACGGCGTGGACGTGCGCGAACTGAGCCACGAGACGCTGCGGTCCAAGCTCGGCTACGTCGAGCAGGAGTCGCCGGTGCTGGCGGGCACGCTGCGGGAGAACCTGCGCCTGGCCACGCCCGACGCGACCGAGGAGCAGATGCGCGCCGTGCTCGCCGCGGTCAACCTCGACGAGCTGGTCGACCGGACCCCGCTGGGGCTGGACGCGCAGGTCGGCGAGGGCGGCGTGCTGCTGTCCGGCGGGGAGCGGCAGCGGCTGGCCATCGCCCGTACGCTGCTGGCCGCGCCGCCGATCCTGCTGCTGGACGAGCCGACCAGCAACCTCGACGCGCGCAACGAGGCGGCGCTGCGCTCCGCCATCGACACCGTCGCCCGGGGACGCACCCTGCTGATCGTCGCGCACCGGCTGTCCACCGTCGTGGACGCGGACCAGATCGTGGTGCTGGAACACGGCCGCGTCGTGGCCACCGGCCCCCACGCCGAACTCCTCGACACCAGCCCCCTCTACCGCGAACTCGCCGCCCACCAGTTCCTCGTCGACCCCGCCCCCGACCCGGCCTGACCACCCGCACCTCGGCCCGCCCGCCGCCCCGCCCCGCCCCGCCAAAAATAGACGTTGGCCTATCTGATCGAGAAATCGGAGATCATTCTCGATCTGATAGGCCAACGTCTATGTCAAACGGGACCGTGGTGCCCCGGGGCGGGGTCAGCCGGGGATCGCGGCGGTGACGGGTTCGGCGGTGCGCTGGGTGAGGTCCATGCGGCCGGTCTGCTCCCAGGGGGCCTGGAACGGGAAGTACGCCTCCATGAAGTCGCGCACCATCGCCGTCTGCTCGTCCATCTCCCCGGCCGCCGAGTTGGTGTCGTTGAGGCAGAACACGTCCACGTTGCGCTGGCGGACCAGCCGGGCCAGCATGATCGGCGCGACCAGGCGGCCCAGGTCGATGTAGACGTGGCTGATCGAGCCGGGCACCGAGCGCCCCGTGCTGTGCGCCCAGTAGTGCGCCAGCGACGACGGGATGGACAGGTCGCCGCGGTCGCGGAACTGGTGCGAGGCGGTCGCGTGCGACTCCTCGCGCAGCTCGGTCTCGATCTCCTCCAGCACGCCGCGCAGCAGCGGGTACGGCACGTGCCGCATCTTCTGGTAGAGCTGGGTGCCGAAGCGCGACTGGAGCAGCCGCCGGTTGTTCTTCGCGGCGACGTCCACGGGCGCGTCGGCGGGCGCGGGCGGGTTCACGTCCACCAGCGAGCTGGACGGGAAGAACTTGGCCACGCCGTTGGCGAAGAAGAACTGGGTGGGCAGCACGGGCCGGCCCAGGATCATGTCGTCGTTGAAGTACAGGAAGTGCTCCGACAGGCCGGACACCTTGTGCAGGCGCGACTCGATCGCGTGCGAGTTGAAGGTGGGCAGCCGGCCCACGTCGCCGAAGATCTCCTTGTGCGAGACCAGCGTGACGTACGGCGAGGTCGGGTCGAGCCAGGACGGCGTCTGGTCGTCGGTCACCAGGTAGATGTGGTTGACCCAGGGCGCGAACGCGTGCAGCGAGCGCATCGAGTAGAGCAGCTCGTCGCGTGAGGTGAACCGGGAGGCGTTGGTGGCGAGCCCGGCGAACGAGTCGTCCTCGTCCTCCCCGAGCGCCTGCGCCTTGCGGCTGCGCCAGGCCGGGTCGTCGCCGTCGACCCAGGTGTAGACGACGTCGATGGGGAACTGCACGTCGTTGGGGCCGGGCTCGGCGTAGACGGCACGGCTGCGGTAGCGGGGCTCGGCGTCGCGCGGCACGAACGCGGACAGGCGCGCGGCGGCGACGTACTGCGTCGGGTTGTCCACGCTGACGACCGTGCCGACCTTGTGGTTGCGCGGGCCGACCTGGCGTGGCGCCTGCCAGCCCTGCTGCTTCACGGTCGACCAGAACTCGATCTCGCAGGCGTACGCGTCCTCGGTGAGCGGCACGTTCGCCAGGCCCGCGGCGGTCCGGTAGACCTGCACCACCGCGCAGCGCTGCGGGCTGACCCGCCGGCCGGCGGTGTCCAGGGCCCGGATGACCGTGTCCCCGCCGGACCTGCCGCGCAGCAGGCGCAGCACCTGCGCGCGGTGCTCGACCGCGACGGCGACGGCGCTGCGCCGCGGGTCGGTGTGCGGCAGGCAGAAGTAGTCGACGCCGTCGGCCTCCAGCAGCCCGGTCACGGTCTGCAGATTGTCGTGCCAGGCGTGGGCGGGCGAGGTCCCGCCGGCCGGGTTCGCGCCGCCGGGGGTGCGGGTGCGAGCCGTTCCGCCGACGAGCAGCTTGGCGATGCGGACCCGTTGCCGCAGCGGGAGCCGGTAGGCGGCGGCGCGCAGTGCGGGTCTCGGCAGGAGGCGTTTGACAATCTGCTTCACAACAACCCAACATAGTGTATAAGCCGCATAGGACTGTGTATTTGGATAATAAGGACATTCATGTTGACTGCCGTTTTCTGCCGTCAGGGGGTCAACGCTTGACCCGCCCACAACCGCACGCCTTCGAGCCGGCCCCGTTGGGCTCCCGGCTCACCCGCAGCCTTCCGATCACGATTCCGGCGCTGGTCACCCTGCTCGTCGTGCTCGTCGGGCACGACCGGCGCGCGCTCTGGCGCGACGAGTACGCCACCTGGTGGGCGGCCTCGCTCTCCACCGACCAGCTGCAACTTCTGCTGTCCAAGGTAGATGCGGTGTTCGCGCCGTTCTACCTGTTCACCCGCGCGTGGGTCGCCCTCTTCGGCGACAGCCTGACCAGCCTGCGGCTGCCCTCGGCACTGGCCATGGCCGCGGCCGCGGGCCTGATCGGCGCGCTCGGGCGGCGGCTGTTCTCCCCTGGCGCCGGGCTGGTCGCCGGGCTGCTGTTCGCGCTGCTGCCCGCGGTGTCCCGCTACGGCGAGGAGGCCCGGCCCTACGCGTTCGCGCTGGCGTTCTCGGTGGCGGGCGCGCTTCTGCTGCTGCGCGCGCTGGAGCAGCCGGACCGGTGGCGGCGCTGGGTGCCGTACGCCCTGGTGGTGGCCGCCATCGGCTGGTCGCACCTGGTGGCGCTGACGGTGCTGGCGGCGTACGCGGTGGCCGTGGTCGGCGCCGCGGGGCTGCGGTCGACCGCGCTGCGCAACTTCGTGCTCGCCACCGCGGCCGGCGGCCTGCCGGTCGCCCCGCTGCTGTGGCTGGGCAAGCGGCAGACCGGTCAGATCGGCTGGATCGGCGACCGCGGCGAGGAGTCGATCCGCGAGTTCATCACCAGCACCTTCGGCTCGCTCTGGATCGGCCTCGCGGTGCTGGCACTGGCGCTGCTGTCGGTGCGCCTGGCCGAGCCGCGCCGCCGGTTCCTGCTGGCCTGGGCCCTGCTGCCGCCCGCCGCGGTGCTGGCGCTCACGCCGGTGATCAACATGATGCTGTCGCGGTACCTGCTGTTCACCGTGCCCGCCTGGGTGCTGCTGGCCGCCTGCACGCTGCGCCGATTGTCAGCCCGGGTGGCCGCGCTGACCCCGGCGGCCCGTGCGGCCGCGGTCCGGGCGGCGTCGCCCGTCACCCCCGCGACCGCGCCCCGCAGCCTGACGTCGGACCCGCGCAGTGCGAAGTCGATCCTGAGCGGCCCGGAGTCCGCGGCTGCCATCCGGCCGCGACGGGCGCTGGCCGGAGACACCCCCGGCTGGGGGGTGTCGCTGGGCGCGCTGGCGCTGCTGGCCCTGGTCGGCCTGCCGGGCCAGGTCGAGGCCCGCACGCTGCCCGCCGGCAACCAGGCCGATCTGCGTACCGCCGCGGAGATCATGCGACCGCGCCTGCTGCCGGGCGACGCCATCGCCTACGGTGGCGAGTCCTACGGCGGTCCGCGGACCTTCCGCCGCGGGATGACCTTCGAGCTGCGCGATCTCGACGGGCCGAAGGACGTCTTCGTGTCCGTGCGCGGCCAGGACCGGGGCAGCTTCGAGGCGGTTGAGTGCGCCGACCCGGCCGAGTGCGCCAAGGGCGTCACCCGGATCTGGCTGGTGACCTCCGCGCCCGACCGGGACCTGTTCGCGAGCATGCCGGTGGCCCGCGCGGAGCTGCTGCGCGACGAGTTCACCACGGTGTTCGCCCAGCGCACCCAGGGCGTCGCGGTGGCCCTGCTGGTCCGCGAACAGCCCTCACCCGCCCAGCAGTAGCGGCGAGCGCGCGAAAGGCCCACCCGGCGGGTGGGCCTTTCGCGTATCCGGGGACACCCCCGGCAAACCTGGTGGCGCGGCGCCCGGGGTAGCGCCGTACCCTGGAGGTCGTGACGGTACGTGTGCGATTCGCCCCTTCCCCGACCGGTATGTTCCACGTCGGCGGCGCCCGCTCGGCGCTGCAGAACGCGGTCTTCGCCAAGCAGCAGGGCGGAGTGTTCGTGCTGCGCATCGAGGACACCGACGCCGCGCGCAACCGCCCCGAGTGGACCGAGGGCATCCTCTCCGCCCTGGACTGGATCGGCATCGCCCGCGACACCTACGAGGGCCCGCTGTTCCAGTCGTCCTACCACGCGGAGCACACCAAGGCCGCCCAGCAGCTGTTCGACGCGGGCCGCGCCTACTACTGCGACTGCACCCGCGACGACGTGCAGGCCCGCACCGAGAACAAGTACTCCGGCTACGACGGGTTCTGCCGCGACCGGGGCCTGAGCGCGGGCGAGGGCCGGGCGCTGCGCTTCCGCACCCCCGACGAGGGCGTGACGAAGGTCGTCGACCTGATCCGCGGCGAGCCGACCTTCGAGAACAAGCTGATCGAGGACTTCGTCATCGCGCGCGGCGACGGCTCGCCGGTGTTCCTGCTGGCCAACGTCGTCGACGACATGACCATGGGGATCACCCACGTGATCCGCGCCGAGGAGCACCTGCCCAACACGCCCAAGCAGCAGCTGCTCTGGCAGGCGCTGGGCAAGACCCCGCCGGTGTGGGCGCACGTGCCGGTCGTGGTCAACGAGAAGCGGCAGAAGCTGTCCAAGCGCCGCGACAAGGTCGCCCTGGAGATGTACCGGGACGAGGGCTACCTCGCCGCGGCCATGCGCAACTACCTGATGCTGCTCGGCTGGGCGCCCAGCGGCGACCGGGAGATCGTGCCCTGGTCGGTGATCGAGGACGAGTTCCGCCTGGAGGAGGTCAACCCCTCCCCCGCGTTCTTCGACGAGAAGAAGCTGCGCTCGTTCAACGGCGAGTACATCCGGGCGCTGTCGGTCGCGGAGTTCACGCAGGCCTGCACGCCGTGGCTGACCGGGCCGTTCCCGACGGAGGAGGAGCGGGCCGAGCGGGGGTACGGCATCACCCCGCCGCCGTGGCCTGCCGACGCGTACGACCCGGCCGTGTTCGCGCAGGTCGCCGAGCTGGTGCAGACCCGCATCGCGGTGCTCTCCGAGGTGCCCTCGTACGTGGACTTCCTCTTCCTCGACGAGCCCGTGCTGGACGAGGCGTCCTGGGCGAAGGCCTCGAAGGATGCCGGCATCCTGCCCGACGTCATCGCCGCGCTGCGCGAGCTGCCGTCGTGGGACGCCGAGTCGCTGAAGAACACCATCGTCACCGTCGGCGAGGCGCACGGGCTGAAGCTGGGCAAGGCGCAGGCTCCGGTGCGCGTCGCGGTCACCGGCCGCTCGGTGGGCCTGCCGCTGTTCGAGTCCCTGGAGGTGCTCGGCCGCGAGCGCACCCTGCGCCGGCTCGAGGCCGCCGCGGCCTGACCCGCATCCGGCGAAGCCGCCCCCGCCGTGCTCGGCGGGGGCGGCTTCGGTTCGGGATCAGGCCTGCTCGCGGCGCTTCCGGACGAGATTGATGACGCCCCCGACCAGCAGACCGGCCACCGTGGCCCCGCCGACCCAGGGCCACCAGGGGCCGCCGGTGTCCGTGCCCGCGACCGGGGCGGTGCTCGCCGCCGCCGGGCTCGCCGAAGGACTGGCCTGTGCCGACTCGGTGCGCGGGGACGGGCTCGGGGCGGCGCTCTCGGCCACCGCCAGGCTGAACTTGTACGAACCCTTCACCAGGTGACCGTCCTTTGACAGCACCTCGTAGGCGACGGTGTAGACACCGCTCGCGGCACCGGTGAACGGCACGGAGACCGTCTTGCCGGTCACGGTGACCGGGCCCGCCGCCGCGGCCGCGTCCGGACCGGCCACCGTGAGCTTCGTCCCGTCGCTCTTGAGCGTCGCCAGGAACGTCAACTTCACCGCGGAGGGCGCGGCCGTCAGCTTCGCGTCCTTCTTCGGCGACGCCTCGACCAGGGCGTTGTGCGCCCAGGCGGGAGTCGCGCCGAGCAGCAACGCGCCCAGTCCCACCAGGACGGCGAGCACCGCCGCGCCACGCCTTGCCGCCCGGTGCTCCCGGGTCCGCCGCCGACTGTCCCCCATGATCGCCTCCGCCTCGTTATGCTCCACCGCAATCCGCAGTTGGTCGACGTTACCGGCCTGTTCGGTTCCCGGCTAATCAACGGGGGTGCGCCGGCCGGATCGGACAGCGCTGCGTCCGTGTCTGAAACGTGACTATCCGAGCTGCAACCTGACAGGTTTCTCACGGGTCTAGAAGAGGTACCACCAGTCACACTGGCACCAGGTGACGCGGCGAAACGGGGCGGGCCATGCAGGGCATCATCGTGAGGGGCACCATGTTGAAGGTCGCAGCGGGACTGTTCTCGGCAGCCCTTCTGCTGCTCGGCGCACCCGCGTTCGGTGCGCCGACGCCGTCGCCGGCGCCCAAGCCCAGCCCGTCGCCGACGGTGCGCAGCATCACCATCACCTCGGATGTGCTGACCGCGCCCATCGTGCTGCGTTCCGACCAGCACCAGCGCCAGTTCGCCGCGCTGGCGGGCGAGGTGGACTGGCTGGCCGCCGGGCCCTCCACGCTCAAGGCCCCGACCGCGGACAAGCTCGGCCCGAAGTTCGTCGTGGTGAGCGCCGTCAACGGCGTCGACAAGCAGACCTTCGACCTCTACCCGCTGGCCGCGGGCGGCCCTCGGGTGTTCCGGCCGGCCGCGCAGCCCGACAAGCGCAAGGTCACCGCCGCCTGGTTCCTGGGCCGGTTCAGCATGGACGCCTCGCTGCGCGGGGCCGGAGTCCTGCTGGGCGGGACCGCACCGGTCGAGGGCGGCGGCGTGGGCGGCGGTCTGGTGGAGTCGGCGACCGCCGAGCCGGACATCCGCGCCATGGTCGGCGACTGGCAGCGTTTCGTGGGGCTCAACGGCGCGGTCGTCGTGGTCATCGCGCTCGGGGTGTTCGCCATCGCGTACGCGTTCCGGCGCACCATCTGACCTCCGCATCGCCCTGACCTCCGCGTCGCTTTCGGCGCGCCGAGCGCGTCGACGCCCCGCGCCCCGGCTTCCGGCCGGGGCGCAGGTGCCACATACTGGCCCGATGCGACTGCCCCGCAAACCCCTGCGCACCCTCGCCGTGCTGGCCCTGGCGGCCTTCAGCCTCACCGGCTGCATGAAGCTCGACATGAACATGACCGTCAGCAGCGACGACACCGTCGACGGCACGATCGTCATGGCGCTGGACAAGTCGGTGCTCCAGCTGAGCGGCAAGAGCCCGGAAGAAGCGTTCGCACAGGCCGGCGACAGCCTGACGGAGTTGCCGGAGGGCGCGCGCACCGAGGTCTACGACGACGGAAAGTACTACGGCAAGAAGTTCGTCTACGACGACCTGCCGCTGACCGAGTTCAACACCGGTGAGAAGGGCGCGCCCTCGATCACCCACGCCAACGGCAAGTACCTGTTCACCGCGGACCTCGACACGGGCGCCGACGGCCTCGGCGCGCAGGCCGAGATGGTGCGGCCCTTCCTGAGCAGCCTGCAGATCACCTTCGCGGTCACCTTCCCCGGCAAGGTCGTCGAACACGACGCCAAGGCGGTCGTGGACGGCAACACCGTGCGCTGGAACGTGGCGCTGGGCGGCAAGAACGAGCTGCGCGCCGTGGCCGAGGAGGGCAGCGCCTTCCCGTGGCTGGTCGTCGCCGTGGTCGGCGGCGTGCTGGGCCTCGCGGTGATCGCCGGCATCGTGTTCCTGGCGATCTGGCTCACCCGCCGCAACGCGCCCGCCGCGGCCGGCCCGAACGCCGCGACCTCGTTCGACCCGGCCACCGTGGCCGAGCCCGCCGGCGGGCACCCGGCGACGTCGCCCTACGCCACGCCGCAGCAGGGCGGCACGGAAGGGCAGCCCCACTGAGCCGGGGGCCCGGAGCCCGCAGGCTCCCTAATATGGGGCACATGACCGACGGCGAGCCGCTGGCCGCGACGCTGCGGCAGATCGAGCGGTCCGCCGGTGCCCTGGCCACCGCCAGCGTGTCGCGCATGGACGAGTCCCTGCCGTGGTTCCGCGAGCTGCCGGCCGATCAGCGGTCGTGGGTCATGCTGGTGGCCCAGGCCGGCGTGCAGTCGCTGGTGCAGTGGCTGCGCACCGGCGCGGGGGCGCGGGGCGGGCCGCAGGCCGTCTCCGACGAGGTGTTCGACGTCGCGCCGCGGGCCCTGGCTCGCAGCATCAACCTGCAGCAGACGGTCGCCCTGATCAAGGTCACCATCGACGTCGTCGAGGAGCAGGTGCCGCACCTGGCCGCGCCCGGCGAGGAGCAGCAGCTGCGCGAGGCCGTGCTGCGCTACTCCCGGGAGGTCGCCTTCGCCGCGGCGCGGGTGTACGCCCGCGCGGCCGAGTCGCGCGGCGCGTGGGACGCCCGGCTGCAGGCGCTGCTGGTCGACGCGCTGCTGCGCGGCGACTCCGCCGACGTGCTGGCCAGCCGCGCGGCCGCGCTCGGCTGGACCGACGCGCCCCCGGTGGCGGTGGTCGTGGGCCGCTCCCCCGGTGGCGAGGCCGCGATCGTGCTGCACGGCGTGCACCGGGCCGCCCGCCGCGCCGACGTCGAGGTGCTCGGCGGCGTGCACGGCGACCGGCTGGTCGTGGTGATGGGCGGGGCGAGCGACCCGGTCTCGGTGGCCGAGCGGCTGCTGCCCGCGTTCGGCGAGGGGCCTGTGGTGGTCGGCCCGGCGGTGCCGTCGCTGGAGGCGGCGACCGAGTCGGCCCGTTCGGCGATGGCGGGTTACCGCGCCGCCCCGGCGTGGCCGGCCGCGCCCCGGCCGGTGGCCGCCGACGACCTGCTGCCCGAGCGTGCCCTGGCGGGCGACGGGGAGGCCCGGCGCATCCTGCGCCACTCGGCGTACGGCGCGCTCGCGCGGACCAGCGGGGAGCTCCTGGAGACGCTGGACGCGTTCCTCACCCACGGTGGCGCGCTGGAGGCGACCGCTCGCGCGCTGTTCGTCCACCCGAACACGGTGCGTTACCGGCTGCGCCGAGTGGCCGAGGTCACAGGCTTCGGCCCGCTGACTCCGCGTGATGCATTCACCCTCAAGATCGCGCTGGCTTTGGGTCGCCTGGAGCCCGGTACGCAGGGCGAACAGCTCACCAAGCCGACATGAACAGGACATAATTCCGGCACGGTCCGCCGATATTTGTGGGGTACCCACAACTTCGGTAGGAGGATTTAGTCATCCCCGGCAACGGCGCGCGGGTCCGTGATCCCTCAGGGTTGAATACGTGCTCGCCGTACTCTCCCCGGGCCAGGGTGCCCAGAAACCAGGATTCCTCACGCCGTGGCTCGACCTCGACGGCGCCGCCGAACGTCTGCGCTGGTGGTCGAGTCTCGCCGGGGTCGACCTGGTGCACCTCGGCACCGCGGCGGACGCCGAGGAGATCAAGGACACCGCGAAGACCCAGCCGCTGCTCATCGCCGCCGCGCTGCTGGCCGCCGACCACCTGCCGGTGGCGGACGTGTCGGTCGTGGCCGGGCACAGCGTCGGCGAGCTCGGCGCGGCGGCACTGGCCGGGATGCTGACCCCGGACGCGGCGATCACGCTGGCCGGCGTACGCGGCCGGGAGATGGCCGCCGCCTGCGCCCTGGAGCCCACCGGCATGGCCGCCGTGCTCGGCGGCGACGAGACGGAACTGCTCGCCGCACTGGACGCGCACGGCCTCTACGCGGCCAACCGCAACGGCGCGGGGCAGATCGTCATCGCGGGCGCGCTCGACGCGCTCGACAAGTTCGCGGCCGCCCCGCCGGCCCGGACCCGAGTCATCAAGCTGCAGGTCGCCGGGGCGTTCCACACCCCGTTCATGGCACCGGCCGAGACGGCGCTGGCCGCCGTCGCGAGCACCGTCGACACGGCCGACGCACAGCGCCCGCAGCTGTCCAACGCCGACGGCGCGGCCGTCACCGACGGCCAGGAGATGCTGGGCCGCCTGGTCCGCCAGGTCACCGCGCCGGTGCGCTGGGACCTGTGCATGCGCAGCCTGGCCGAGCGCGGCGTCACCGCCGTGATCGAGCTGCCGCCCGCGGGAACCCTCGCCGGGCTGGTCAAGCGCGAGCTGAAGACCGGCACGCCGGAGATCGTCACGCTGAACACGCCTGACGACCTGGCCGCCGCGAAGGACCTCATCTCGCGCCACAGCGCGCCGGGGTCGCACGAGCCCACCCCGCAAGCCCGCATCGGAGAACAATCATGAGCGCCAACGGCAGCAAGATCCTCGCATTCGGGCACTACCAGCCGTCGCGCGTCGTGACCAACGACGATCTGGCGCAGATGGTCGACACCAACGACGAGTGGATCCAGTCCCGCGTCGGCATCAAGGAGCGGCGCATCGCCGACACCGAGACCGTCGCCGACATGGCCGGCTTCGCCGCGGAGAAGGCGCTGGCCGCCTCCGGCCTCACCGCCGCCGACATCGACCTGGTGATCGTGGCGACCTGCTCCTCGATCGACCGCAGCCCGAACGTGGCCTGCCGGGTCGCCGACAAGCTCGGCGTCGCCGGCGCGGCCGCGTTCGACCTGAACACCGCGTGCTCCGGCTTCTCGTACGCGCTGGCCAACGCCGACCACGCGATCCGCGCGGGCGCGGCGAAGCACGCCCTCGTGATCGGCGCCGAGAAGCTGTCGCAGATCACCGACTGGTCCGACCGGAGCACCTGCGTGATCTTCGCCGACGGCGCGGGCGCGGCGGTCGTCTCCGCGACCGCCGAGGGCGAGGAGCCGGGCGTCGGCCCCGTGGTCTGGGGCAGCGAGCCCAGCGACGCGATCGCCATCGAGGGCTGGCAGCCGTACATCGTGCAGGAGGGCCAGAAGGTCTTCCGCTGGGCCACCGGCACCGCGCCCCAGGTCGCGCTCGCGGCCTGCGAGAAGGCCGGGGTGGCCCCCGGCGACCTGGGTGGCTTCGTGCCCCACCAGGCCAACCTGCGCATCATCGAGCCGCTGGCCCGCAAGATCGGCGTGGACCCGGCGGTGCTGTCCCGCGACATCGTGGAGTCGGGCAACACGTCGGCGGCGAGCATCCCGCTGGCGCTGTCCAAGATGATCGAGCGCGGCGAGGTGAAGTCCGGCTCGCCGGTGCTCCTCGTCGGCTTCGGCGGCGGCCTGACCTACGCCGGTCAGGTAGTCCGCTGCCCCTGAGCCCCACCCCTGGCTTTTCTCACCACCAGTAACACCAACCGAAGGGAAACCAAGTTCCATGGCTACGCGCGAAGAGGTCGTCACCGGCCTGGCCGAGATCCTCGAAGAGGTCGCCGGCGTGAACCCCGACGACGTCTCCGAGGAGAAGTCGTTCACCGAGGACCTCGACGTCGACTCGCTCTCCATGGTCGAGGTCGTCGTGGCCGCCGAGGAGAAGTTCGGCGCGAAGATCCCGGACGACGAGGTCCAGAACCTGAAGACCGTCGGCGACGCTGTCTCCTTCATCGTCGCCAACTCCTGAAGTTGCGAGATTTGACGTGACCAAGCCTGACGTTGTCGTCACCGGCATCGGCGCCACCACCCCGCTCGGCGGGGACGTGGCGTCGACCTGGGACGCGATGCTGGCGGGCCGCTCCGGGGTCGGCAAGCTGACCCAGGAGTGGGCCGATCAGCTGACAGTGAAGATCGCCGCCCAGCTGGCGGTGGAGCCGAGCGAGGTCATCGACCGCGTCCGGCTGCGCAAGCTGGACCGCTCCGAGGCCGTGGCGCTCATCGCCGCTGCCGAGGCGTGGGCCGACGCCGGCCTGGCCGACGCCGGCCTCGACCGCGAGCGGCTCGGCGTGGTTGTCGGCTCCGGCATCGGCGGCGCACAGACCTTGCTGGCCCAGGACGACATCCTGGAGGCGTCCGGCGCGCGGCGGGTCAGCCCGCACACGGTGCCGATGCTGATGCCGAACGGTCCGGCCGCCTTCGTCGGTCTGGAGTACGGCGCGCAGGCCGGCGTGCACGCGCCGACCAGCGCGTGCGCCACCGGAGCGGAGGCGGTCGCCTGGGGTCTGGACATGATCCGGTCCGGCCGCGCCGACGTGGTCATCGCCGGTGGCACCGAGGCCGTCATCCACCCCCTGCCGATCGCCGGTTTCGCCTCGATGCGCGCCATGTCGACGCGCAACGACGACCCGGAGAAGGCATCCCGCCCGTGGGACAAGGGCCGTGACGGCTTCGTCCTGGGCGAGGGCGCGGGCATCCTGATCCTCGAGCGGGCCGACCATGCCGCGGCGCGCGGCGCGCGGATCTACGCGCGTCTCGCCGGCGCGGGCATGACCTCGGACGGGTACGACATCGTGCAGCCGCACCCCGAGGGCACGGGCGCCGCCCGGGCCATCGCGAAGGCACTGCGCGACGCCGACGTGGCCAAGGCCGACGTCGTGCACGTCAACGCCCACGCCACGTCGACCCCGGTCGGCGACATGGCGGAGATCGCGGCGCTGCGCTCGGCGCTGGGTGACCACCCGGTGCTGACCGCGACCAAGTCGATGACCGGGCACCTGCTCGGCGCGGCGGGCGCGCTGGAGTCGATCGCGACGATCCTGGCGATCCGCGACAGTGTCGTGCCGCCGACGATCAACCTCGACGACCCCGACGACGCCCTGACCATGGACGTGGCGGCGCACAAGGCGCGGCCGCTGCAGATCGCGGCCGCGCTGAACAACTCGTTCGGCTTCGGCGGGCACAACGTCGCCCTCCTGTTCACGAGGCCGTAGGCCGAGTGACCGGCAGCTCAGCACGAGGCCGTAGGCCGAGTGACCGGCAGCTCAGCACGAGGCCGTAGGCCGAGTGACCGGCAGCTCAGCACGAGGCCGAGTGACCGGCGGCTCGGGACGCGGCCCTGAGCCGGGCGGCCGAGCCATTCGGTCCCCGGCCGCAGCCAGGCGACGCTCAGGTGCCATCAGGCGCCTGGGCGTCGCTGCGTTTCCGCCCGCCCCGAGGAGGCCCGAGTGACCACGACCAAGGCAACGGTCGCCGTCGACCATCGTGACCCGCTGGTGCGCCTGCGGGCCCTGTTCGACGAGGGCACCGTGCGCCTGCTGGTCGGCGCGGACGGTTCCGGCGTGCTCAGCGCCCGTGGCGAGATCGACGGCATGCCCGCGGTCGCCTTCGCCACCGACGCCGTCCGGATGGGCGGCGCGATGGGCGTCGAGGGCTGCCAGCACATCGTGGACACGATCGACACCGCGGTCCGCGAGCGCATCCCGGTCGTCGGCCTGTGGCACTCCGGCGGCGCCCGGCTGGCCGAGGGTGTCGTCGCGCTCGACGGCGTGGGCCAGGTGTTCGCGGCGATCGTGCGGGCCTCCGGCCGCGTGCCGCAGATCTCCGTGGTGCTCGGCCCGGCGGCGGGCGGCGCGGCGTACGGTCCGGCGCTCACCGACATCGTGATCATGAGCAACGCCGGGCGGATCTTCGTGACCGGCCCCGAGGTCGTCCGCTCCGTCACCGGCGAGCAGGTCGACATGGAGAGCCTGGGCGGCCCCGACGCGCACGGCCGCCGCTCCGGGGTCGTGCACCTCACCTGCAAGGACGACGAGACCGCGCTCGCCGAGGCACGCCGGCTGGCCCGGCTGCTCGGCAGGCAGGGCCGCCTGTCCCCGGCCGACGTCGCCGACGACCGTGACCTCGGCGCGAGCCTGCCCGAGCAGTTCAACCGGGCGTACGACGTCAAGCCCGTGGTCAAGGCGCTGCTCGACGAGCCCGGCATCGAACTGCACACCAAATGGGCCCCGAACGTGGTGACCACGCTGGGCCGCTTCGCCGGGCGCACCGTCGGCGTCGTCGCCAACAACCCGATCCGCCTGGGCGGCTGCCTGGACTCGGCGGGGGCCGAGAAGGCCGCCCGCTTCGTGCGCATGTGCGACGCGCTCGGCGTGCCGCTGATCGTCCTGGTGGACGTGCCCGGCTACCTGCCCGGCCTCGGCCAGGAGTGGGACGGCGTGGTGCGCCGCGGTGCGAAGCTGCTGCACGCCTTCGCCGAGGCGGTCGTGCCCCGGGTGACCCTGGTGACCCGCAAGGCGTACGGCGGCGCGTACATCGCGATGAACTCGCGTGCGCTCGGCGCGAGCGCCGTCTTCGCCTGGCCGAACGCCGAGGTCGCCGTCATGGGCGCCGGGGCGGCCGTGAACATCCTGCACCGCCGCAAGCTCGCCGCCGCCCCCGCCGAGCAGCGCGAGGCCCTGCGCACGCAGCTGATCGAGGAGCAGACGCACACCGCGGGCGGCGTCAACCGCGCCCTGGAGATCGGCGTCGTCGACGACGTCATCAAACCCACCGAGTCCCGCAAGCGCATCGCCGAGGCCCTCGCCGCCGCCCCCGCCGCCCGCGGCGCCCACGGCAACATCCCCCTCTGAAGGAAGGGCACCTTCACATCGCTATGCGTTGTAGAAGGTGCCCTTCCTAACGCTTGACGTCCGTGAGCTGCGCGTTCGTCGGCCTTGCCGCGGACGGCGTCAGCGGCGCCGGGGGTCAGACCTGTCCTTCGGTCCACACCCGAGACATGATCTCGTCGACGGTCTCGGCCACCGTCTGGTCCGACGTGTCCAGCCAGAGCCCGATCCGGGGCGTGTGCGCCCGCAGATACGCGTCCAGTTCCGCCACGCCCTCGTCACCGGGCCGGTACGCCACCTTGCCGCGCACCGCCCGCCGCTCGTCGTCGCGCGCCTGCACCACCGCCGCCCGCGGCGCCAGCACCACCACGTGCAGCGGCCGGTGCCGAATCGCGGCCACCATCGCGGTGAGGTCCTCGCCGAGCACGATGTCCTGCAGCACCACGTCGAACCCGGCCGCGGCGTATCCGTCGGCGGCGGACGCCGCGAGGGCATACCGCAGTCGCAACTGCCGCACCGCCTCGGCGGGCGGCTCGGCCGGACCCATCTCCACCCGGCCGTTGACCACCATCCGCCGGAACAGGTCGCCACGCAGGTGCACCGAACGCGTCAGCCGCTCGGCGACCCCCTGCGCCACCGTCGACTTGCCCGCGGCCTGAATGCCCGTCACCACGATCACCGCCATGGTGCCCCTCCCCGCTGCCGTTCGGAATCCGACGTCACGGTACTAGGCTGGGCGAGTGGCACATCAGCACACGGATCCGGCCTGCGCAGCGGCCCACGGCGACCTCCCGGCGCAGCACGGCACGCGCACCCTGGTCGCGGTGTTCGCGTCCCCCGTCGCCGACCTGCTGTTGCACTTCGGGCACGACCTGGGCTACCGCACGGTGCTGGTCGAGCCCGACCTGCACCGGATCGAGAACGCCGCGCGGCCCGACCATCTGCGCCTGGCCAGCAGCGTCGACCCGTCGTTCGCCGACGGCGACGCCGACGTCGTGGTCACCGACCACGACCGGCCCGAACTCGGCGCGATCCTGGACGCGGCGCTGCAGACCCGGGCCCGCTGGATCGGCGTGATGGGCAGCCCCCGGCACACCGCTCCGCACGTGGCCGCGCTGCGCGAGCGCGGGGTGGACGAGACCGCGGTGGCACGGGTGCACCGGCCGATCGGGCTGAACATCGGCTCGCGTACGCCTGCGGAGATCGCCGTGGCGACCCTGGCCGGACTCATCGCCGACCGCAACGACCGCCCCGGCGGCTTCGCCTTCTGACCCGCCCGGAAGCCCTCCGCCGGCCGGAACCGCTGCTCACGCCACCCGCGGCGTTAAGAAGGGCACCTTCCTCTACGCATAGCGATAAGAAGGTGCCCTTCCTTCGAAAGAATTTTGCGGGTGGTGTCCGGAACGGGGGCTGTGGTTCGTCACTGTGGTGAGAGCCCGAGACAGGAGAGCAAAGCGATGAAGTATCTGATGTTCGTCTGCACCGACACCGAGCCGGACACCGATCCCGCGCCTGAGCCCGACATCCACCGGTGGGTGAGCGAGCACGACGCCAGCGGGCAGCGCCTGCAGGGCATGGCGCTCGCGCCGAAGTCGACCGCCACGACGGTGCGGGTGCGCAACGGGCAGACCCTGGTGTCCGACGGCCCGTTCGCCGAGACCAAGGAGCTGATCGTGGGCTTCGACCTGCTGGAGTGCGCCGACCTCGACGAGGCGATCGAGGTCGCCCGGGCGCACCCGATGGCCCGCGGGGGCCGCATCGAGATCCGGCCGCAGGCCGACTGGGACCGCTCTTGACCGACGCGCAGGCCGCGGCGGCGCAGGCCGCCGCGGCCGCCGCCGCCGAGGCGTACCAGCGCATCGTGGCGGCCCTGATCCGGATCACGGGCGACTGGACGCTGGCCGAGGACTGCGCCCAGGAGGCGCTCGCGCTGGCGCTGGACCGCTGGCCGGTCGACGGCGTGCCGGACAACCCGGGCGGCTGGCTGATGACGGTGGCGCGCAACCGCGCCCTCGACGTGCTCCGGCGCGGCACCGTCGAACGCCGCAAGCTGCGTGAGCTGGCCGTCCTTGCGCTGACGGCAGCCACCGCCGAACCGGAGCGGGAGGAGATCGTGGACGACCGGCTGCGGCTGATCTTCACCTGCTGCCACCCCGCGCTGCCGCTGGAGGCCCGGGTCGCGCTGACGCTGCGCACCATCTGCGCGGTGGCCACCGCGGACATCGCGCGGGCGTTCCTGGTCAGCGAGTCCACCATGACTCGGCGGCTGACCAGGGCCAAAACCAAGATCACCGAAGCCCGCATCCCGTATCGGGTGCCGACCGGCCCGGCGCTCGCGCAGCGCCTGCCCGGCGTGCTGGCCGTGCTGTACCTGCTGTTCACGCACGGCTACAACGCCGACGGGGAGCCCGCGTTCGCCGACGAGGCGATCCGGCTGGCCCGGCTGCTCGCCCGGCTCATGCCCGAGCAGGCCGAAGTCCACGCCCTGCGCGCGCTGTTCCTGCTGCAGCACTCGCGGCGGCACGCCCGCCGCGACGCCGCCGGCGACCTGGTCCCGCTCGACCGGCAGGACCGGTCCCGCTGGGATCACGCCGCGATCGGCGAAGCCGTCGGCATCCTGGCCGAGCTCCGGGAGTCCGAGCTGCGGGGGGACGACCCGGCGGAGTCCGGGCCCTACGCGCTGCAGGCCCGGATCGCGGCCTGCCACGCCACCGCGGCGTCCGTCGCCGACACCGACTGGACCGGGATCGCGGACTGCTATGACCGGCTCGCGCACCTGCAGCCGAGCCCGGTGATCGAACTCAACCGGGCCGTGGCGCACGGGTACGCGTACGGGCCGGCGGCCGGGCTCGACCTGCTCGCCCGGGCCCGCGCGGGCGGGGCGCTCGACGACTACCCGCTGGCGATCGCCGCGGAGGCCGACCTCACCGCGCGGGCGGGCGACCGGGTGCGCGCCGCCGCCCTGTTCCGCGCGGCAGCCGAGGGCGCCCACAGCGACGCCGAACGGCGCGCCCTGCTCGACCGCGCCGACGAGGTCTAGCAGGCGCCCCGCGGCACGGCGAACAGCGAGACGCCCACTGCGGCCACGGGGGCACGCAGCGGGCGTCTCGGGAGGTCAGGCGCAGGTGGTCCGGGGCAGGCCGGTGACCTCGACCGGTGACCGGCCGGTCGGCTTCGCCTTGCCCGTCAGCACCGCGGCCAGCCCGTCCATCGACAGGTCACTGGAGGAGTACGTCGCCACCAGCACCTTCGACGCCGACTTGGCCAGCAGCGTGGGCACGTCCATGTGGACGGTGACCGCCGCGGCCGCGCTCAGGTCGTCGGCGGCGTCGCCGTACCCGACGAGGTGCACGACACTGCCGCCGGTCTCGACCACCGTGGCCCCGTTCTTCTTGAGCGCCTCGGTCAGGCGGTTGCGGGCCTTGTCGCGCCCGGCCGACGTGGTCACCCGCACCGGCCCGGTCACCAGCGGCTTGCCGCAGGCGCCGCGCAGCACGGTGACCGCGGCCGCGGCGAGCGGCGCGACCTCCTCCTGGTGGGTGCCCACGGTGGACAGCGCCGGGGCGGCCGCCTGTCCGAACCCGAGCTTGAGGGACAGGATCCGGCCGACGGCCTCGACGAGCCGTGCCCGCGGCAGGGTGCCCGCCTTGACCGCGTCGACGATGCCCTGGTGCGCCTTGCCCACGTGCGGCGGCATGAGGATCAGGTCGTTGCCGGCCAGCAGCGCCTGCACGGCCGCCTCGCCCGGCGGCACCTTCATCGCCGGCGCCATGTTCATGCCGTCGGTCACCACGACGCCCTGGAAGCCCATCTCCTTGCGGAGCAGGTCGATCAGCACCTTCTTGGAGAAGGTCGCCGCCACGCCCGGGTCGATCGCCTGCACGTCGAGGTGCCCGGACATGATGAGCGGCGCGTCGGCCTCGATGCCGGCCTTGAAGGTGGCCAGGTCGTCGGAGTCGAGCAACTGCCGGGTCTGGTTCACGACCGGCAGCTCGGTGTGGCTGTCGGCGGCCGTGTGGCCGTGCCCGGGGAAGTGCTTGAGCGTGGCGGCCACGCCACCCGCCCGCATCCCCTTGACCGCGGCGACGACCTGATCACCGGCCGCCTTCGGGTCCGACCCGTACGACCGCGAGCCGATCACCGAGCTGCCCGCCGGGCCGAGCACGTCGGCGACCGGCGCGAAGTTGACGTTGACACCCACCGCGGCCAGCTCCAGGCCCGCGGCCCGCCAGGCGACCTCGGTCAGCCGCGGGTCACCGGCCGCCCCGAACGTCATCGCGCTGGGCAGCGTCGTCATCCCGGTGGACAGGCGGGTGACCACGCCGAACTCCTGATCCATGCCGATCAGCAGCGGCACGTCGGCGGGCAGCCGGGCCGCCGCGCTCTGCAGCCCGCCGGTCAGCGCCCGCACCTGCTCCGGGGACTCCACGTTGTTGACCGGCTGGTTGGCCGCGGTCGGGTCGTTGCCGCCGAACCCGATCAGGATCATGCCGCCGAGCCGGTACTTCTCGATCATCTGCGCGGGGGTGTCCACCCCCGCGAGGGCCTTGTTGCCCGCCGCGGTGCCGGCGGAGACGTCGGTGGCCGAGCGCCCGTAGGCGAACGGCATCAGCACCTGGCCCGCGAGGTCCGCGTCGGACATCTTCTTGATGATCCCCGCGACCTTGGCGGAGACGTCGGCCGGATCCTGCATCGGCAGTGTTCCCCCGTTGTCGGGCGCCGTGCCGCACGCGCTTGCCACGACCGCCACTGTGCAGAGGCTGGACACGACGGTGCCGAGCCTGCGGAACCTTTTCTGCGTTGACGAGGTCACGCGGGTATCCCACCAGCAGTACGGGACGGGGTCAACCGTTACACGCGTCGGCATCGTCCTTACGGCCGATCGGGGCGCCCGCCCCCGGCGCGCGGACCGGCCGGCCCTGGTTCCCCGCCGTCCCGGGTCGATGCCTGGCGCGTCACCCGGCCCTGGTCAGCAGCGTCACCGGCGCGCCCTCGGCGGCGTAGCGGTACGGCTCGAGCTCGGCGTCCCAGGGAGTGCCCATCGCCATGTCGAGGGCATGCGCCAGTGCCTCCGGGCTGCGGCTGCCCGCGATGAGCGAGCGCAGCCGGTCCTCGCCGAGCTGGATGTCCCCGGCCGCGCCCATCGCGGCCCGGAACAGGCCGCGGCCGGGCACGTGCATGAACCGCTCGCCGTCGACGCCGGCGCTGGGCTCCTCGGTGATCTCGAAGCGCAGCATCGGCCACTGGCGCAGCTCAGCCGCGATCTCCGCGGCGGTGCCGGGCCGCCCGGACCAGTCGCACTCGGCGCGGCGGGCGCTGGGCTCGAGCGGCTGCACCGTCCAGTGCAGGTTGATCGCGCCGCTTTTCAGGGCGCGCGAAATCGCCCACTCGACGTGAGGACACACGGCAAGCGGGCTCGAGTGGACGTGTACGACGCCACGCGTGGGCACGGTGACCTCCCGAGACGGACAGGCGCGTCTTCCCCTACGGCCTGGCGACTCCGGCGATCTCACCCATGATGACGGCTGGGGCGGATGTGGCGCCAGAGAATCGCGAAACTCGCCGGATGAATTGTCCGACCGGCCCGCGGCGACGTGTCCGTCACACTCGAAGGCGACGCCGATCAGGGTCTGCTCAGGGGTCGTGTAGAGTTCCTAAGTCAACCAGACTTTCAAGGAGTACGTCGTGGCGAGCAACACCTCCAAGACCGCGCGCGCGTCTGTCCGGGCCGGTGAGGCCAAGGGTGGCGCGCTGAGCGTGCTCGGTGAGTTCAAGTACATCATTCCGCTGAACAACGGCAAGCACGCCTACGTGCGGAACCTCACCAACGGCAAGACCGTGCACCTGAGCACCACCTCGGACGCCTTCGTCGAGGAGATCCGCGTGCTCGCGGGCGCCGGCCACGCCGCCAAGATCCGTGCCGAGCTGGTCGCTCTCAACAGCACCCACCCCGGTCACGGGTGGGACGCCACCGAGAAGCGCCTGGCCGAGGCCGGCATCTTCGAGGGCTGAGCCCCTCTGTCTCACCCTGAGGCCCCGTCCGCTCCGCGGCCGGGGCCTCAGCCATACCCCCACCCCACCACCCGGCCCCACGCCACGCCCGGCCGACCGGCCCTGCCGGGACAACTTTTAAAGACTTGCGGCCTCAGACACGCTCTGAGGCCGCAAGTCTTTAAGAGTTGTGCGAGCAGGTGGGCCGTCGGCGGGCGCGCCGGGTCAGAGGAGTTCGACGACGCCGGTGTCGAGGTCGTAGACGGCGCCGACGATCTGGGCGCGGCCGGCCGCGGTGGCGGTGGCGAGGCGTTCGGCCAGGCGGAGCTGGTCGACGGTGCGCTCGACGTGGCGGCGCAGCGCCTTCGCGTTCACCTGCGGGTCCTGCAGGCCGACCTCGACCACCGCGGGTGCGATCTGGTCGACCAGGTAACCCATGAACCCGTCGGGGCGGCTGCCGGTGCGCAGCGCGTCGACGGTGGCGGCCACGGCGCCGCAGCGCTCGTGTCCGAGCACCATCACCACCGAGGCGTGCAACTCGGCGACGGCGAACTCGACCGAGCCCACCACGGACCGGTCGAGCACGTGCGCGCCGGACCGGACCACGCACATGTCGCCGAAGTTCTGGTCGAACACGGCCTCCAGCGGCACCCGGGAGTCGATGCAGCCCAGCACCACGGCGTACGGCTCCTGGCCGCTGGACTGGGCGGCCGCCTCACCGACGTGGTGGCCGTATCGAGGCCGTCCGGCCGCGAAGCGGCGGTTGCCGGTCATCAGGTCGGCCAGCGCCTCTGCGGGCCCCCGACGGTTGCCAGTCATCGTCACATCAGAATCCGACGGCGCGGTCCTCGACTGCGTCATGAGTCAAGGGTCGCTGGTAAAGGGCCGCCACGGGAAGGTTACTCGGAAGTAGTGCGACCCTTCTCACGACCGGGGCCGCGGTCCCGCCCTGGATTCAGCTGCCGAGCCGAGCCCCGGCAGGCCCGCGACAGCCCCACGCGCGAGGCCGTGATCCGACACGTCCGGAGGCCCCTTAGGGAGTTCAGCCGGGTGCGCCGGGGTTCCTGGTCGGGTATCTTTCGAGCGTCCCGTGCGGTCACTGCGGGCGATGGTGCTCGCGGAAGGGGTGGCCGGTGGAGTTCGTCGGAACATGGCTGGAGACGCTCCCCGCGGTCGCCATCTACCTCATCGTCGGCCTGGTCATCGGGACCGAGAGCATGGGCATCCCGCTGCCCGGCGAGATCGTGCTGGTCAGCGCCTCGCTGCTGGCCGCCACCACGGACCACATCTCACCGTGGGGCGTGGCCGCCGGCGCCGCGATCGGCGCGATCGTCGGCGACTCCATCGGGTATGCGATCGGCAAGCGCGGCGGCCGCCCGCTCCTGGAGCGCCTGAGCCGCCGGTTCCCGAAGCACCTGGGCCCGGAGCAGATCGTGCGGGCCGAGGCGATGTTCGGCCGCTGGGGCACGTGGGCGGTCTTCTTCGGGCGCTTCATCGCCCTGCTGCGCATCCTGGCCGGGCCGATGGCCGGCGCGCTGAAGGTGCCGTATCGCAAGTTCCTGCTGGCCAACGCCGGCGGCGGCCTGGTCTGGGCGTTCGGCACCACGTTCGCGATCTACGCGCTGGGCGCCGTGGCTGAGGCCTGGCTGAAGCGCTTCTCCTGGGCGGCGCTGGCGCTGGCCGTGGTCTTCGGCCTCGGCACCACCTGGTGGTTCAAGCACCGGGCGAAGAAGTCCCTGGTCGCCACCGCGGCCGACGAGACCGTCGCACACCTCGGCACTGATGAGATCGACCACCCCACGGACCCCTCTCCGGCGGCGGAGCGGCGGCCGAGCGAGGAGCGGGTGGGCTGACAGTCAGCCTATCCGGTGGGGCTCCGCGTCACATCGGCCCGGTGATCGATCTTCCGGTCGGGGGCAGCCCGTACCCTATCGGGGCACCATCGCCGCCATACCCGGCCCGGGAGACGCATGTCTGACAACACCCTGCACGACGAGATCGCCATCGAGCAGCAGCACGTGGACCGTGTCTACGCGCGGCTGGCCCGACTGCGCGCCGACGCCGCGAAGGCGGAGGCCGACGGCTATCAACTCGCACGGGTCGGCACGTTCGGGTCGCTGGTCGAGCGCGACGCGATGGTGTTCCACGCCGCCCGGCGGCGGCAGGCCTTCGACAGCGAGCACGAGGGCCTGGTCTTCGGCCGCCTGGACATGCACCCCAGCCGCATCGAGCCGGACGAGGCCGCCGCCGACCCGGAAGCCGCGGGCTGGGACGAACGCCCCCGCTACATCGGCCGCCTGGGCGTGCGTACCGAGGGCGCGGAGCCGCTGCTCATCGACTGGCGCGCGCCGGCCGCGGCGGCCTTCTACCGGGCCACGGCGGCCCAGCCGCTGGGCGTGATCCGCCGCCGGATGATCTCGTCGTTCGGCGAGAAGGTCACCGGCCTGGAGGACGACCTGCTCGACCCGTCGGCCGCGCCGGAGGGCATGCGCGTGGTCGGCGACGGCGCGCTGCTGGCGGCGCTGAGCCGGGCCAAGGGCACCGGCATGCGCGACATCGTGGCGACCATCCAGCACGAGCAGGACCTGGCGATCCGCTCGCCCGCGTCCGGCGTGACCATGGTCGAGGGCGGCCCGGGCACCGGCAAGACCGCGGTGGCCCTGCACCGCGCGGCCTACCTGCTGTACTCCGACCGGGCGCGCTTCGCCGGCGGCGGCGTGCTGATCGTCGGACCCTCCCCCGTGTTCGTCGAGTACATCGAGACCGTGCTGCCCTCGCTGGGCGAGGACACCGCGACGCTGAAGTCGCTCGGGCAGCTCGTGCCCGGCTTCGACGCCACCCGCGAGGAGACCGCCGCGGTCCGCGCGGTCAAGGGCTCGACGCGCATGCGGCGGGTGCTGCGCCGCGCCGCCGAGGACGCCCCGCCCGGCAGTCCGGACGGCCTGCGCATCCGCTACCGCGGGGAGTGGCTGGAGCTGACCTGGCGGCAGGGCGAGGAGATCCGGCGGCGGATCGGGCGCGGCAACCGGCGCAACGAGATCCGCGCCAAGGCGTTCGGCGCGGTGCTGGACCAGCTCTGGGAGCAGATGAAGGCCAAGCAGCCGCGGCTGGAGCAGGCCCGGTTCGACGAGGAGCTGACCGAGCACGAGGGCTTCCGCGACTTCCTCAAGGCGTGGTGGCCGCTGGTGCGCCCGGTGCAGGTGCTGGGCTGGCTGGCCGACCCGCAGCGGCTGCGCCGCTACGCCGAGGGCACGCTGTCGAACGAGGAGCAGCGCACCCTGGTGCGGGCGCTCGCGCCGCTGCGCGAGCAGGGTCCCAGCATCGACGACGTGCCGCTGCTCGACGAGCTGCAGGAGCTGCTCGGCGACAAGCCGAAGCCGCGGGTACGCCGGCGCGAGGCGTACACGGTGGGCGGGGTGCGCGAGGTGGCGACCTCGTACGAGCGCTCCCGCGCCGCGTCGGCCGCCGCGCCGCGCGAGAACGACTACCGCGACTACGCCCACGTGGTGGTGGACGAGGCGCAGGACGTCACGCCCATGCAGTGGCGCATGATCGGCCGGCGCGGCCACGCGGCCAGCTGGACGGTCGTCGGCGACCCGGCGCAGTCGGCGTGGATCGGCAGCGCGGGCGAGGTGGCCCGGGCCCGGGACGAGGCGCTGGGCGGCCGCAAGCGCCACCCGCACCAGCTCACCACGAACTACCGCAACTCGACCGAGATCTTCGAGGTGGCCGCCGAGGTGATCCGGCGCGTCTCGCCGGACCTGCCGCTGCCGAAGGCCGTACGCACCACCGGCGTCGCCCCCGTGCACCAGATCGTGGACCGGGCCCGGCTGGACGACGCGGTCCGCGACGCGGTCGCGGCGCTGCTCGGCGAGGTCGAGGGCACCGTCGGCGTCATCACCCCCGACGCCCGCATCCGCGACCGCATCGCCGCCCGCCTGTCCGAGTGGGACACCGAGCGCCTGCGCGTGGTCACCGCCCTGGCCGCCAAGGGCATGGAGTACGACGCCGTCGTCCTGGTCGAACCCGGCCTCATCGACGCCGGCACCGACGCCGGCCGCCGCACCCTCTACGTGGCCCTCTCCCGTGCCACCCAACGCCTCACCACCCTCGCCACCCGCCCCTGGCGCTGACCCCCGCAATCCGCAACTCTTGAAGACTCGCGCCCTCAGTGGATCCTGAGGGCGCGAGTCTTCAAGAGTTGCCGCAGGCCGCAGGCCCGGCGCTCGGCTAGCGCCAGGTGTCCGGGTAGGTGGCGGTGCAGGGGGTGGTGGGGGTGGTGCGGGCGCGGTTGGGGTCGCTTTCCCAGGTGACGGTGCCGGCGGCGTCCTTCTTGAGGTACTTGTACGCGAAGGTCGTGCCGGCGGGCAGGTTGATCGTGGCGGTCCAGACCGGGTAGGTCGCGCTGGACAGGGCCACGGCGCTCGCGGTGTTCCAGCTGCCGAGGGCGGGGATCGAGCCGACCACGTAGACGTTCTGGCCCCAGGTGGTGGTCGCGTTCACGGAGAACGCGGCCGCGATGGAGGCGCAGGTCGAGCCGGTGGGCGACGGGCTCGGGGAGGCGCTGGGCGACGGCGTGGAGCCGCCCGGCACGTTCCAGGTCTCGCTGTAGGTGACCGCGCAGACGCCGGTCGGCACGGTGCGGGCGCGGTTGGCGATGCTCTCCCAGGTGACGGTGCCGGAGGCGTCCTTCTTGATGTACTTGTACTCGAACGACGTGCCCGCGGGCAGGTTCACGGTGACCCGCCAGAGCGGGTACGCCGTGCCGGACATGGCCACCGCGTTGGCCGTGTTCCAGGAGCCGAGCTGGGCGACGCTGCCGGCCACGAAGACGTTCTGGCCGCTGGTCGTGGTGGTGTTGGACTCGAACGTGACCGCCACGGTCGTGCAGGCAGTGCCGCTGGGCGTCGGCGAGGGGGTGCCCGTCGGCGACGGCGACGGGCCGACCAGTGCCCCCGTGTAGACCGCCAGCGCGCTGTTGGCGGCGACGGTGGCGGTGGCCTGGCCTGAGCCGTTCACGGTGACGGTGCTGCCCGCGCAGACCCCGGCGGTGAAGTCGCCGGTGGCCACGTCGCAGTACACGCCCGCGGGCAGCCCGGTGCTGAAGGTGGTGCTCCACGCCGCGCCGTCGCGGTTGAACGCGGCGAAGCCGACGTTGCCGCGCCCGAACGCGATCCGCGACGCCGACGGCGACGTCCAGTTGGCGACACCGGTGCCGCTGACCGCGTTGTGGAAGCCGACGAGATTGGCGACCGCGGTCTTGCGGTGCTCGCACTCCCAGCCCGAGCCGCAGATGACCTGGCTGGTGGTGCCGTTGCCGGCGGCGGGCGGTCCGGCCTCGTTGTTGCTGAACGTGAAGCTGCTCATCAGCTGGGGCGTGCCGTACGGGTACGCCAGGCTGAACGCCGCCGCCAGCGCGTGGGTCTGCCCGTTCTTGTAGGTGAGCCGGGCGCGGCCGTTGCGCTG
Source organism: Catellatospora chokoriensis (assembly GCF_011297315.1). Taxonomy (NCBI): domain Bacteria; kingdom Bacillati; phylum Actinomycetota; class Actinomycetes; order Micromonosporales; family Micromonosporaceae; genus Catellatospora; species Catellatospora chokoriensis. The sequence goes on along the minus strand of NZ_JAAOTI010000035.1, from coordinate 52,279 downwards.
GGTGTCGTGGTTGTCGATGAAGTTGACCGCGTCGCCGGAGCTCAGGGCCATCTGCGAGGCGAGGTTGTTCAGGTTGGACAGGTTCGCGTCGCGGAACGCGTTGCCGACGACGTCGCCGTAGCGGAACTCGGTGACGTCACCGATCCCGGCGTACTCCCCCGGCGGGAACGCACTGTCCTCGATCACCTCGTGGAAGACGTACGGCGAGCCGCTGACGCCGCCCAGGATCGCCTGCAGGTCGGCGACGGGCATGTGCTTGGCCGCGTCGACCCGGAACCCGTCCACGCCCAGCGAGACCAGGTCGTTGAGGTACGCGGTGAGCTTGCCGCGCACGTAGGCGGACTCGGTGGCCAGGTCGGACAGGTCGACCAGCTCGCAGTTCTGCACCTCCCACCGGTCGCCCCAGGCGACGATGTCGTCGTTGCCGTTGCGCCCGCAGTGGTGGAAGTCCTGGTTCTGGTAGATCCCGGGGTAGTTGTAGTGCGAGTAGGTGGAGCCCGCCGAGCCGGTGCCGGTGGACGCGCCGCCCGCCATGTGGTTGACCACCGCGTCGACGTAGATCTTCACACCCGCGTTGTGGCAGGTGGTGACCATGTTCGCGAAGGCGGCACGGTCGCCGCGGCGGCTGACGAGCTGGTAGCTGACCGGCTGGTAGTCCTGCCACCAGGGGTAGGACTGGCCAGCGAGCACGACGTGCTCCTGCGGCGGGGACACCTGCACCGCGCCGAAGCCCTTGGGGCCGAGCACGGTGGCGCACTCGTTGGCGATCGAGGCCCAGGGCCACTGGAACAGGTGCACGATGACGTCGCGGTTGCCGGGGTTGGCGTCGGCCTTGGCCGGGACGAGGTCGGGGGCGCCGGGTCGCAGGAGCACGACCGCGGACAGCGCGGCGGCCAGCAGCACCGAGGCGAGGGCTGCGGCTAGGGAGCGGTGGCGGGTGGACACGAGTCTCCTCCTGGGTCGGGGAGGGGCGAGGGATGGAAACTCTTGCGCAAGTTTCAAGGATGTTAGCCCCGCGTTGACGCGCCGTGAAGAGTATCGATGCGCCGGATTTGCCGTACAAATCAGAGCTGAGGAGGGTTCCATTTGCACATCGGATCTTCGACCGGTCGGCCCTGGACGACATCGGCGCACGCCGGGGCGAGCGACGGCGGTCGCAATGCTGAAAAATCTTTCAAAGATTCTTCCAGTAGTGCGGCGTCGGGGTCCCGACAGGACCGACGCAGAGCGCGTGAGCGGGCACACAGTGTCATCTACTGGACCGCATATTCGTTTTCATGATTGCGTTACCGCTTCTTACGGTGTGTGCACACCTCACACCGAGACGGAGAAAACCTTGTCTGCCAAGGAAAAGTCCGGGCACGCGATCGTGCTCGGCGCCAGCATCGGCGGCCTGCTCGCCGCCCGCGTGCTGAGCGAGTCGTACGCGAAGGTCACCATCTTCGACCGCGACGCGCTGCCCACCGACGGCGTCACCGGCCGCAAGGGGGTGCCGCAGGGCGACCACACCCACGGCCTGCTCGCCCGCGGCCGCCAGGTGCTCGAAGAGCTGTTCCCCGGCTTCGCCGCCGACATGACCGCGGCCGGCGCGGTCCCCGTCGACGTCCAGGGCGACGTCGTATGGATCAACGGCGGCCACCGGCTGGCCGCCAAGCACACCGGCCTGGCCGGCCTGGGCGTGACCCGCATCGGCCTGGAGGCGTACGTGCGCCGCCGGGTCATCGCGCTGCCCGGCGTGCAGTTGCTCGCCCGCCACGAGGCCGTCGGCCTGATCGCGAACGCCGACCGCACCCGGGTCGTCGGCGCGCGGGTGCTGCCCGTCGGCGGCGACACCGAGCTGCGCCTTGCGGCCGACCTGGTGGTCGACGCCACCGGTCGCGGCAACCGCGGCCCGTCCTGGCTGGCCGAGCTGGGCTACGACAAGCCCGCCGAGGAGCACGTCGACTCCAAGACGGTCTACGTCTCACGGGCCTACCGGCGTACGCCGGGGCAGCTCGGCTTCACCGCGGCCGTGATCAGCCCGTCGCCCGAGCTGCCCATCGGCGGCGTCGTGGTGCCGGTCGAGGGCGACCGCTGGATGCTGACGCTGATCGGCGTCGGCGAGGGCGGCGTGCTGCCGGCCGACCCGGACGCGTACGCGCAGTTCGCCCGCCGGCTGGCCGGCGACGAGCTGTATCAGCTGCTCAGCACCTGCGAGCCGGCCGGTCCGGCAGTGCGGCTGCGGCTGCCGGTCAGCGTGCGCCGCCGCTACGAGCACCTGACCCGGCTGCCCGAGGGCCTGGTCTCCTTCGCGGACGCGGTGTGCAGCTTCAACCCGGCATACGGCCAGGGCATGACCGTCGCCGCGGCCGAGGCGATCGTGCTGCGCGACTGCCTGCGCCAGGGCGGTGCGGGGCTGCCGAAGCGGTTCTACGCGGCCGCGTCGAAGGTCATCGACGTGCCGTGGGACATCGCGGTCGGCGCGGATCTGGCCTACCCCGAGGTCGAGGGCGTCCGCACCGGCAAGGGCAACTTCCTCAACGGGTACGTCGCCCGCCTGCACCGCGCGGCCGCCACGCACCCCGAGGTCGGCCTCGCGTTCCTGGCCGTGGCGAACCTGATGTCCCCGCCGCAGCGGCTGTTCTCCCCCGGCGTGCTGGCCCGCGTGCTGTGGTCCGGCCGCACCCGCAAGGCCCGACCCACGCTGGTCGCCCAGCCGACGCCGGTGACCCAGGCGTAACCAGCCACTGGCCGCCGACGGGTTCACTCGCGCAACGCACGCCGCCGGGGATCACGACGTGGTCCCCGGCCGGCTCAGAGGGTCGTGATCAGGCCGCCGTCGATGACGAAGTCCGCGCCGGTGACGTTGCCCGCCCGGCCACCGGCCAGCAGCACCACCAGGTCAGCGACCTCCTCGGCCTCGGTGAACCGGCCGGTCACCGCCTGCGCGGCGACCTGGTCGACCACCTGCTCGGGCGACACCTCGCCCGCCTTGCCGAACGACTCGGCGACGCCCCCCGCGCCCGTCCACATCGGTGTGCGCACGGGGCCGGGGCTGACCGTGTTGACCCGGATGCCCTTCGGCCCGACCTCCTTGGACAGCGCCTTGGAGAAGTTGGTCAGCGCCGCCTTGGACGCGGTGTAGTCGATGATCGCCGGGTCGGGCAGGAAGGCGTTGATCGAGCTCACCGTCACGATGCTGCCCGCGCCCCGGGCCAGCAGGTGCGGCAGCGCGGCCCGGGTGACGCGCACCGCGGAGAGCAGGTTGACGGTCAGCGACCACAGCCAGTCCTCGTCGGTGACCGAGGTGAACCCGCCCAGCCGGGTCTTCACCGCACCGACGTTGTTGACCAGGATGTCCAGCCCGCCGTACGCGGCCGTCGCCTCGTCGATCAGGCGCTGCGGCCCGGCCGGGTCGGTCAGGTCCACCGCGACGGCGTGCACCGGGCCGTCGATCCCGGCCAGGTCGCCGGAGGTGCCCCGGGCCGCGGCGACCACACTCGCACCCTCGGCGACCAGCGCCTTCACCACCGCGAGGCCGATGCCCTTGCTGGCTCCGGTGACCACCGCGACCTTGCCGCCCAGCTGCAGATCCATGACGCCTCCCCCGATGCGCTCCGGTTCAGGCTACGTGCGCCGGGCCGGTCCAACCGGGGATTCGGGCAGGTCAGTCACCCTTGGTGCCGTCGACCAGCTCGCGCACCACGTCGAGGTGGCCGTTGTGCCGGGCGATCTCCTCGACGAGGTGGAACAGGATCCACCGCAGCGTCGCGGGCCGTCCGGCCCGGCCCAGGTTGCGCTGGGCGAGGGTGTCCAGGTCCAGCGAGGCGACCAGGTCGCGGTAGCGGGCGCTCTGCGCGTCGTACTCGTCGAGCAGCTGCTCGATCGGGGTGTCCAGGGCGTAGGTGAACTCGCGGTCCGGGTCCTCCTTCGTCCACGGCCCGGCGTCCTCCTCGCCCAGCAGCACCACCTGGAACCAGGAGTACTCCACCCAGCGCACGTGGCTGACCAGGCCCTTCACGGTCATCAGCGGCGAGTCCGGCAGCGGCGCCCTGCGCGCGTCCTCGTCGGTGACGCCTTCGCACTTGGCGCGCACGGTCGCGCGCACGTAGTCGAGGAAGGTGGTCAGGGTGGCTCGTTCGTCCCAGGTGGCGGGCACGTCGGTTCGCGTCATGCCTGCGATCATGCTGGTCGGCCCGGTGCCTGTCGAACCGATAAGCCCCGGTCCAGGCCGCGGGCGGCAATGCCCCCGCACGGGCGGCGCCGGTCGGCGGGACAGCTCAGGTCAGGACCGCGCGCAGCACCGTCGCGGTGTCGGCCAGCGACGGCAGCACCACGTCGGCGCCCGCCTCGGCCAGCTCATCGGCGGTGCACGAGCCGGTCGCCACGCCGATCGCGATCGCACCGTTGGCCCTGGCCGCCTCGATGTCGTGCGGGGTGTCCCCGATGACGACGACCTGCCGCGCGGGCAGCGTCGCGGCGTACTTGGCCTGCGCCCGCTCGTGGGCCAGCCGCACCAGCACCGAACGCACCCCGTCGTCGCAGCCGTAGCCACCGACCTCCAGGTCGATCGGCCCGAGCAGGCCGAACGCGGACAGCTTCTCGTACGCCGCCTCCCGGATGTTGCCGGTGACCACCGACTGCACCACGCCGGTCTCGACCGACAGCGCGGCCAGCGCCTGCGCCGCCCCGGTCAGGGCCGCGCCGCGGGCCAGCAGCTGCGGCCGGTGTGCCCGGGTGTGCTCGGCCAGGTGGGTGAAGAACTCGGCCACGAGCTCCGGGTTGACCTCGCGGCCGTGCCACTCCAGCGCCGTCGTGAAGATCCAGTGATCGGTACGCCCGCCGAACTCCGGCAGCCGCGGCGGCTCGCTGCCCACCACCGCCAGGTACGCGGCGACGAACACGTCCCGGCCGACCTTGCCGCCGTTGATCAACGTACGGTCGATGTCCCATAGCACCAGGCGTCGCATCCCCCGACCCGACCACGCGGCCCGGACGGTGTCAAGCCGCCCGCGGCAGGTCACCGGCAGGTCCAGCGCAGCGGCACCGCCCTCGCCGGCGGAGTTGAGAAGGGCACCTTCCTCCACGAGATCCGATGGGAAGGTGCCCTTCCTTCGTCAGGTGCAGTGCCAGGCGACCGCGACGACTCCGGTTTTGTCGATCGACTGGTAGCCCGCGACGATCCGGCCGTCCGTGCTGATCACCCGGATGTCCGGCTCCGCCAGGTGGGACTCGGGCGCGCCTTTCACATCCGGCAGCGGCACGGTGGCCTGATCGAGGAACAGCACCGGGTGCCTGTCCCACGAGACCGCGAGCCCGACCGTGTTGACGAGTCTCGGGCGGCCGGCCACGCGGTGCCAGCTGACCTCGCCGGTGGCGAGGTTCCACCGGGCCACGTAGTCACGCCCGTCGGCCCGGGTGGTGCCGGTGGCGAGCGTGCCGCCCACCTGGCCGTCGTGGATGTCCTCGGCCGCGGCTGCGGTGACCTGGTTTCCGTCGATGCTGTCGGGCACCTTCAGTTCCCGCATCGTGCCGTCGGGCTGCCAGACGACCGGTCGGGTCGGGATCACCGGCACGACCGGGTCCTGCCCGGGCTTGGGCGCCGGCGGCGAAGGCTGCACCCAGCCGGAGACCGTGCCGTCCGCGTCGATGCCCGTCGCCTTGCCTCTCATCCCGGCCGGCAACGCCAGCGCGGCCGGTGCCGCGGTCGGGGTACGCCAGATGACGGGCCAGGCGTCCGACCCGCCGCCTTCACTCATCGCGCCGACGATGACACCGCTGTCGTTGACCGCGGTCGCGCCCGCGTGCCGCCCCTTGAGCCGGCTCAGGCTGCCGTCCCGGTAGATCCACGGGACCTGGACGTCCCCGTCGACGAAGCTGAACCCGACGGCGATGCCGGTGGAGCTGATGTCCCTGAAGGAGGGATCCTCGCCCTCGTGCCGGATCACCTTGACCTTGCCGTCCTCCCAGATCAGCAGGCGGTCGCGGCCGTCGTAGGGGTAGGCCCGGCCGACCAGGAGACGGCCGGTGGGATCGCCGCCGGTCACCACACTCTTCGGCGGGTAGCCCCTGGGCATCGGCAGGCGCTCGGGCACGCACGCGGCCACGTGCACGGCCGGGGTGGTCGGCGACAGCGCCGGGACCGGCGACGAGGGCGCCGCCGGGGGCAGGGGCGCGCTCTGCACGGCCGGCAGGAACGTGACGCCGAGGATCGACAGGGCGACCACCGCGGCGAGCCCGCCCACAGCGGCGAGGCGACGGGCGTGCTGCCGCCGGCGGCCGAGGGTCAGCGCCCGCTCGGTGACGTCGTACGTGCGGGCGCGGTCGCCGATGTCGGCCAGCAGCTCGTTCAAGTCACTCATGCCTTCTCCTCGCTTCGCTCGTCGGCGGCATGAGCCCCGGGCAACATGATTCGCTCGCTGCGCTCGCTCATGCCCAGGCCTCCTTCGGCTCTCTGACCAGCACGTGCAGTTCCGGTGCCAGCTCGCGCAGCCGCTTCAGGGCGTACGACGTCTGGCTCTTGACCGTGCCCACGGTCACGCCGAGCGCCGCCGCGGCGTCGGCCTCGGACAGGTCCTCGACGAAGCGCAGCACGATCACCGCGCGCTGCTTGCGGGTCAGCTTGGCGAGCGCCTGCTCCAGGAGCAGGCGGCGCACGGTCTCGGCGGCCATGTCCCGGCCGCTGCCGCTCTCCGGCGGCTCCGCCGTGGACCACTCGGCGCGCAGGTGGCGGTTGCGCCGCCAGGCCGACACGTGCTCGTGGTAGAGGACCTTGCGCAGGTACGCGTCCGGCGCGCCCCCGGCTGACACCTTCGACCACCGTGACGCGAGCTTGACCAGCGCGTTCTGCAGCAGGTCCTCGGCCGCGTGGTGGTCGCCGGTCAGCAGGTACGCGATGCGCGACAGCCTGCGCAGCCGCGCGTGCACGAATTCGCGGAATCCGTCGTCGTCCGCCACATGTCACCTCCCCGTTCGTCTTCCCGACCTTCCGCCCCACCTACACGGCGGCACATGGCACCCGGGTTGGAAATCGGAGGCGGAAGTTTGGAAGGGCACCTTCTACATCGCATAGCGATGTGAAGGTGCCCTTCCTTCTGCCTTGTCAGGCGGTGAGCATACGGCGGAGTTCGCGTTTGAGGATCTTGTGGCTGGGGCCCATGGGGAGTTCGGGGAGGAAGCGGACCTGGCGGGGGTACTTGTGCTTGCCGAGCTGGTCGCGGGACCAGGTGATGAGGGTTTCCTCGGTGACGGGGTCGGCGTCGGGGCGCAGCACGACCACGGCGCAGATCTCCTCGCCGTGCACGTCGTCGGGGACGCCGATGACGGAGACGAGCTCGATGGCGGGGTGGCGGGCCAGCACCTCTTCGACCTCGCGCGGGTACACGTTGAAGCCGCCGCGGATGACGATGTCCTTCTTGCGGTCCACGATGGACACGAAGCCCTCGGCGTCCTTGGTGCCCAGGTCCCCGGTGCGGAACCAGCCGTCGACCAGGGCCTGCTCGGTCGCGGCCGGGTTGCCCAGGTAGCCGGCGAACACGTTGTGGCCCCGGATCACGATCTCGCCGAGTTCGCCCGTTCCGAGCAGTTCGACGCGCTCGTCGACCTCGGCGCGGGCGATCTCGACCTCCACGCCCCAGACGGCGTGGCCGACGGTGCCGGGCCGTACGCCGAAGTGCGGCTGGTTGGTGGTGGCCGTCGGGGAGGTCTCGGACAGGCCGTAGCCCTCGTAGATCGTGGTGTCGAACGCGGCGTTGAACCGCTCCAGCACGGCCACCGGCAGCGACGCGCCGCCGGAGATGGCCAGCCGCAGCTTCGGCAGGTCGGCCCGCCCGGCGGCGGCTTCGAGCAGGCCGACGTACATGGTCGGCACGCCGTGGAAGACGTCGACCTGCTCCCGGACCATCAGGTCGAGCGCGGCCTCGCCGGTGAACCGGGCCAGCAGCACCAGGGTCGCGCCGATGCGGAAGGTGCCGTTCATGCCGACCGTCTGCCCGAACGTGTGGAACAGCGGCAGGCAGCCCAGCGCGATGTCGGTGGGGCGGGCGTCGTTGGCGTCGAAGATGTTGACGGTCGCGTTCATCACCAGGTTGAGGTGGGTGAGCACGGCGCCCTTGGGCTTGCCGGTGGTCCCGCTGGTGTAGAAGATCACGGCCGGGTCGTTCGGGTAGCGGGTCTCGTACGAGCGCAGCGCCGGGACCCGGGAGCTGACCTGCTCCAGCCGTTCCGGGCCGCCGGAGTCGGGGCGCGGCCCGACGCTGACGATCGGGATGCCGGCCTCGGCCGCGGCGGGCGCGCCGAGCGCGAGCATGCCGCTGTGGCAGACGACCAGCTTCGCCCCGCTGTCGCGCAGCACGTACGCCGCCTCGCTCGGGGTGAGCAGCAGGTGCACCGGCACCACGACGCCACCGGCGGCGAGGATGCCGTAGTAGGCGCGCGGGAAGTCGGTCACGTTCGGCGCGACCAGCGCGACGGCGTCACCGGGCTGGACGCCGAGTTCGCGCAGTCCGGCGGCGTAGGCCAGCGCCTGCCGCCACAGGTCGGCGTAGGTCTCGCGGCCGAACGCGTCGACCACGGCGGTCTTGGCGGGATGGCGGCGCGCGGCCTCGGCCAGGACGGCGGCCAGGGAAAGCGTGCTCACAGCTCCTCCTCGAAGTAGATACGGCTGACGGTCTCGGCCACGCAGCACGGTTTGTCCTCGCCGTCGGCGCGGACGGTGAGCTGCGCGACCAGTTGCACGCCGCCGTCGACGGGCTCGACCTCGGCGATGCGGGCGAGCAGGCGCACCTGGGCCCCGACCGGGATCGGGGCCGGGAAGCGGACCCGGTTCACCCCGTGGTTCACACCCAGGCGCACGTTGTCGAACCGGTACACGTCGCGGACCAGCAGCGGCAGCATCGACAGCGTCAGCCAGCCGGGTGTGGCCGCGCCGATGCCGATGCAGTCGACGCCGCCGGTGGCGTCGGTGTACGCGTCCACCCGCGACCGGTCGACGCGCTGCCAGGGCCCCGGGCCGATGCACTGGCCGACCGCGGCGGCCAGCTCCTGGGCGGACGCGAACACCCTCATGCCAGATGCCCCCCGATCTTGGTGTACCCGCGCAGCAGGTCCCGGGAGATGATCAGGCGCTGCATCTCGTCGGTGCCCTCGTAGATGCGCAGCAGCCGCACCTGCCGGTACCAGCGCTCGATGGGCAGCTCCCGGGTGTAACCCATGCCGCCGTGGATCTGCATGACCCGGTCCACCAACCGGTTGATCATCCCGGCGCCGTAGAGCTTCGCCATGGACGACGAGTGGCGCGGGTCCTCGCCCTGGTCGACCGTCCACGCGGCGCGCAGCACCAGCCAGCGGGCAGCCTCCAGCTCGGTCTCCGCGTCGGCGATCATCCACTGGATGGCCTGGTTCTCCCCGATCGGCTTGCCGAAGGTGACCCGGGTGTTGGCGTAGTCGACGGCCATCTGCAGGGCGCGCTCGCCGATGCCGAGCGCGTGCGACGGGATGAGGTAGCGGCCCTTGCCGATCCACTTCATGCCCAGCTCGAAGCCCTGCCCAATCTCCCCGAGGATGTTGCGGGACGGCACGCGCACGTTGTCGAAGACCAGCGAGGCGGGCCCGCCGGGGCCCATGGTGGCGATGAACTCCGAGTGCCAGCCCATCGCCCGGTCGACCAGGAACGCCGTGGTGCCGCCGCCGCGTACCCCCTTCTCCCGGTCGGTGACCGCGACCACGATGGCGAAGTCGGCGTCGTTGCCGTTGGTGATGAAGGTCTTCTCGCCGTTCAGGACCCAGTCGTCGCCGTCCTTGCGGGCGGACAGCTTGATGTTCGCGGCGTCGGAGCCCGCGCCCGGCTCGGTGATGGCGAAGCAGGAGACGCGCTCGCCCTCGATCGTGGGCTTGAGGTATTCGTCCTGCTGGGCGGCGTTGGCGTAGAAGAGGATGTTGTCGGCCTCACCGCCGAACCGGAACGGCACGAGGGTGTGCCCGATCTCGGTCCAGATAAGCGACTGCATGATCGCGGGCAGGTCCATGCCGCCGTGCTCGGCCGGCGTGGCCAGCCCCCAGAAGCCGAACTTGCGGGCCTTGAGCTGCAGCTCGCGCAGTTCCGACCGCTCGATGCCGGGCTCTCCGGCGCGTTCGCGCCGCAGCAGCTCGTGTTCGAGGGGCACGACCTCCTTGCGGATGAAGGCGCGGGCGGTGTCCCGGATCGCCCGCTGCTCGTCGTCGAGCGAGAAGTCCACTGTGGTTCCCTTCGGTTGTGGTGCTTCGCTTAGCGCGCGCCGCCGTTGACGTAGAGGGTCTGCCCGGTGACGAAGGAGGCGTCGTCGCTGGCCAGGAACGCGACCACGGACGCGATCTCCTCCGGCTGGGCGACCCGGCGCAGCGGGGTGTGCTCGCTCGCCCACTTCTGGTGCGCCTGCGCCGACGAGCCGACCCGCTCGGCGGTGGCGGCGGTCATCGCGGTGGCCACATACCCCGGCGCGACCGCGTTGACGCAGATGTCGAACGGCCCCAACTCGATCGACAGCGTCGCGGTCAGCCCCTGCACGCCCGCCTTGGCAGCCGCGTAGTTGGCCTGCCCCCGGTTGCCCAGCGCCGACCGGCTGCTCAAGTTGACGATCTTGCCGTACTTCCCGGCGACCATGTGCTTCTGGGCCGCCTGGCAGCAGTAGAACATGCTGGTCAGGTTCGTGTTCAGCACCGCGTGCCAGTCCGCCGCGCTCATCTTGAACAGCAGATCGTCCCGCGTGATCCCCGCGTTGTTGACCAGGATGTCGAGCCGCCCGAAGTCGGCCACCACCTGCTCCGTCATCGCATGCACCGCCCCCTCGTCGGTGACGTCGCACCCGTAACCCGCAGCCGCCCCACCCGCCGCCGTGATCTCCTTCGCCAGCGCCGCACTCTTCTCGGCACTCAGATCGACGACCGCGACCGATGCCCCTTCCGACGCCAGCCGCTTGGCCGTCGCCGCCCCGATCCCTTGTGCGCCGCCGGTCACGATCGCAACCCGCCCGCTGAACCTGCCGCTCATCGCTCCTCCTTTGAAGGAAGGGCACCTTCACATCGCCATACGTAGAGGAAGGTGCCCTTCTAAACGCCTATGCCTGTCTGAGCTGGACTTTCAGAACGCGTTCACGCCGGTGAGGGCGCGGCCGATCAACAACTGCTGGATCTGGCTGGTGCCCTCGTAGAGGGTGGTGACGCGGGCGTCGCGCAGGTACTTGCCGACCGGATACTCGTCGACGTAGCCGTACCCGCCGAACACCTGCAGTGCCTTGTTCGCCGCGCGCACGGCCGCCTCGCTGGCGAACAACTTCGCCATCGACGCCTCGGTCGCGAACGGCTGCCCGCGGTCCACCAGGTCGGCGACCCGCCACACCAGCAGCCGGGCCGCCGCGGTGTCCACCGCGACATCGGAAATCAACTGCTGCACCAGCTGGTACGCCGCGATCGGCTTGCCGAACTGGGTGCGCTCCCTGGCGTAGCCCACCGCCGCGTCCAGGCAGCCCTGCGCGATGCCCACACAGCCCGCCGCGACCGACATCCGCCCCTTGTCCAGCGTGGACATGGCGAGGTGGAACCCGCGCCCCTCCTCGCCGAGCAGCGCGTCCCCCGGCACCCGCACGCCGTCGAACACCAGCTCCGCCGTGGGCTGGCCGCGCAGCCCGAGCTTGCCGTGGATCTCCCGCCGGGTCAGCCCGGCCGTGTCCGTCGGCACCAGGAACGCGCTGATCCCCCGCGGCCCGTCCCCGCCCGTACGGGCGAAGACCAGCGCGACATCGGCCCAGGTCCCGTTCGTGATGAAGATCTTCGAACCGGTGATGACCCAGTCCCCGCCGTCGCGGACCGCCCGGGTGGTCAGCGACGCCGCGTCGGAGCCGGTGCCCGGCTCGGTCAGCGCGAAGCAGCCCAGCAGGTCCCCGCCGCACAGGCCGGGCAGCCAGCGCTCGTGCTGCGCGGGCGTGCCGTGGCGCGCGATGCTCTTGGCCACGAGGCCCAGCGACACCGACACCAGCCCCCGCACCGACGAGTCGCCGCGGCCCAGCTCCTCAAGGACCAGGCAGTACGCCAGGTGGTCGCCGCCGCTGCCGCCGTGCTCCTCGGCGACGGTCAGGCCGAGGAAGCCCAGCTCGCCGAGCTGCTTGACCACGGTGCGGGCGACGCTCTCCTGCCGGTCCCACTCGGCCGCGTGCGGCACGACCTCGCGATCGACGAACTCGGCGGCGAGGCGGCGGACCGCGGCGTGTTCCGGCGACAGTGTCATGTCCACCGCATTAAACTAGCGGTGAAAGTTTTATCTCGTCCAGACCCCGCTGTGGCAGAGTTCAGCGGCAGCACCGACCGAAGGAGAACCGACCATGCCCCGGCCCAGCCAGGCCCTGTTGAGCCGGCAGCGCATCGTGGAGACCGCCGCCGCGATGATCGACGCCGACGGGCTGGCCGCCCTCTCCACCCGGCGCCTGGCCGCCGAGCTGGGCGTACGCGGGCCGTCGCTGTACAACCACTTCGCCACCAAGGACGCGATCCTGGACGCGGTCGCCGACGCGGTGATCGCGGGCGTGGACGTGTCGTTCTTCACCACGCACGACTGGCGCGAGGCGCTGCGGCGGTGGGGGCACTCCTACCGCGACGCGCTGACCGCGCACCCCAACATCGTCCCGTACCTGGCCCAAGGCCCCGGACGACGGCCGGCCGCGCTGCACATGGCCGACGCGGTGTACGGCGGACTGGTCAAGGCGGGCTGGCCGCCCGCACGCGCCACGCACATCGGCGCGGTGATGCGCTACCTGGTCGCGGGCTCGTCGCTGGGCTCGTTCGCGCGCGGCTTCGTCGAGGACCCCGAGCTGTACGCCGCCCACTACCCCCACCTGTCCCAGGCCCACCGCCTCGCCGAGCACCAGCACAGCGTCGACGAGGGCGCGTTCACGCTCGGCCTGGACGCGCTGATCGACGGGCTGGCGCGGGAGTACGAGGCCACGGTCGGCCCGCTGCCGCCTCTGGAGCCGCGGCCCGACTCGTACTACAGTCGAAACTTGCAGCGCTAGTTTTGCGGCCCGGCGAGTGCCGGCCGCTCGCGCCGCGGCCAGCCGACGACGCCGTCACCACCCCCCATCGGGTCCGCGTCCGGTCGCCGCGTCGCGGGCCACGCCGCTTGATGGGAAGGGACAGCATGGACCTGGCAGCCGCGGCGACGCATCCGGGACGTACCACCCCGATCGCGGACCGCACCCAGCTCTTCATCGGCGGCCGCTGGACCGCCCCGCACGGCACGGGCGTGATCGCCGTCGAGGACCCCACCACCGAGCAGGTCATCGCGCACGTGCCCGCCGGTGACACCGTCGACGTGGACCGCGCCGTCGCCGCCGCGAAGGCCGCGTTCGGGCCCTGGTCGGCGCTCGCCCCGGCGGAGCGCGCCGCGTTTCTCGACCGGCTGCACGCGGCGCTGTCGGCCCGCGCCGAGGACGTCGCCGCCACCGTGGCCCGCGAGCTGGGCACCCCGCTGCGGATCGCGACGAAGGTCCAGGCCGGACTGCCGCTGACCGTGCTCCGGAGCTACGTCGAGCTGGCCGGGCAGCCGGAGAGCACGCACACCGTCGGCAACTCGCTGATCGTCGGCGAGCCCGTCGGCGTGGTCGGCGCGATCACGCCGTGGAACTACCCGCTGCACCAGATCATGGCCAAGGTCGCCGGGGCGCTGGCCGCCGGCTGCACGGTGGTGCTCAAGCCCGCCGACCTGACGCCGCTGGTGGCATACCTGCTGTTCGACGCGATCGAGGAGGCCGGGCTGCCGGCGGGCGTGGCCAACCTGGTCACCGGGCCCGGTTCGGTGGTCGGCTCCGCCATCGCGGCGCACCCCGACGTGGACATGGTCTCGTTCACCGGCTCCACGGCGGTCGGCGCGCGCATCTCGCACCTGGCCGCGGACCGCATCGCCCGGGTCGCGCTGGAGCTGGGCGGCAAGTCCGCCAACGTGATCCTGGAGGACGCCGACCTGCCCCGCGCGGTGAAGACCGGCGTCGCGAACGCGTTCCTCAACTCCGGCCAGACCTGCACCGCGTGGACCCGCATGCTGGTGCACCGCCCCCGGTACGAGGAGGCTCTCGCCATCGCCGCGGAGGCCGCCGCCGGGCAGACCCTCGGCGACCCGTTCGACCGGGGCACCCGGCTCGGCCCGCTGGCCTCGGCCGCGCAGCGCGAGACGGTACGCGGCTACATCGCGCAGGGGCTCGCCGACGGCGCGCGCCTGATCGCGGGCGGGCTCGACGCGCCCGTGCCGGACCGGGGCCACTTCGTCGCGGCGACGGTGCTGGCCGATGTGGACCCGGACAGCACCGTCGCCCAAGAGGAGATCTTCGGGCCGGTGCTGGTGGTGATCCCGTTCGACTCCGACGAAGAAGCCGTGGCCATCGCCAACAACTCCCGGTACGGCCTGGCCGGCGCGGTGTGGTCGGGCGACGAGGACCGGGCGCTGGCCGTGGCGCGGCGGCTGCGCACCGGCGCGGTCGACGTCAACGGCGGGGCGTTCAACCCGCTCGCCCCGTTCGGCGGGTTCAAGCAGTCCGGCATCGGCCGCGAGCTCGGCCGCCACGGGCTGGACGAGTTCCTCGAGACGAAGGCGATCCAGCGATGAGCCCGGTGCGCGCGCTGCTGTGGCGCGGGCCCGGAGCAGCGCTGGAGATCGAGCCGATCCTGCTGCCCCCGCCCGGCCCGCGGGAGGTGCGGGTGCACATCCGCGCCGCCGGGGTGTGCCACTCCGATCTGTCCATGGTGAACGGGACGCTCGCGCCGGCGTACCCCCTGGTGCTGGGTCATGAGGCGGCAGGCGTGGTGACCGCCGCCGGGCCGGAGGCGAGCGTCGCCGTCGGCACGCACGTGGTGCTGAACTGGGCTCCGCCGTGCCGCCGCTGCTGGTTCTGCGGCAACGGGCAGCCATGGCTGTGCGAGACCGCGGGCGCGCCGACCGCCGCCCGCGGCGCGACCGCCGACGGCGAGCCGCTGCACGTCACGCTCGGTCTCGGGGCGCTGGCCGAGGAGGTCGTCGTCGGCGACCACGCCGTCATCCCGGTGCCGGCCGAGCTGCCGTTCGCCACCGCCGCCCTGCTCGGCTGCGCGGTGCTCACCGGGGTCGGCGCCGTGCACCGCACCGCCGCGGTGCGCCCCGGCGAGTCGGCGCTCGTGATCGGACTCGGCGGGGTCGGCCTGTCCACGGTGATGGCCGCCCGCGCCGCCGGAGCCGATCCGCTGATCGCCGTCGACGTCTCCGACGCCAAGCGCGACCTGGCCCTGTCCGCCGGGGCCACCCATTTCCTGGTATCGGGTGACGACCTGAGCGCCCAGGTCCGCGGCCTGACCGAGCGCCGCGGGGCCGACCACTCCTTCGAGTGCGTGGGCCGCTCGGCGACCATCCGGGCCGCGTGGCGGGCGACCCGCCGCGGCGGCCAGGTGACCGTGGTCGGCATGGGTGCCAAGGACGACATGGTCAGCCTGGCGGCGCTGGACATCTTCCACTCGGCCCGCACCCTGCGCTCGTCGGTGTACGGCAACTCCGACCCCGACCGCGACGTCCCCGACCTGGCCCGCCAGGTCCTCGCCGGCGACCTCGACCCGGCCGCCCTCATCACCGACCAGATCACCCTGGACGAGTCCCCCGAGGCCTTCGCCCGCATGTCCCGCGGCGAGGGCGCCCGCTCCGTCATCCTCCTCCCCTGACCCGTCCCGTCCCGCGCCGCGCTCCGGCGCGGGACGGGCGCAAGGTCATCCGACTTGCCTGGCACCTGTGCGAATGGACGGTCAAGATACGCACACCTGCCAGGCAAGTCGGGCGATCATGACCATCGCCCGGCCGCCGGTGCGGCAGCGGGCGGGTCAGGTGAGGGCTTTGGCTAGTTCTATGCGGGAGCGGATGCCGAGGCGGGCGAAGATGTTGCGCATGTGGTGGTCGACGGTGCGGGGGCTGAGGAAGAGCTGAGCGGCGACCTCGCGGTTGGTGGCGCCGTCGCAGACCAGGCGGGCGATCTGGAGTTGCTGGGCGGTGAGCACGTCGGCGGCGCGCACCGCGAGGGCGTCCACCGCCTCGCCGGCCGCCCGCAGCTCGGCGCGGGCCTGGTCGGCCCAGGCCGGGGCGTCGTGCTGGGTGAAGGTCTCCAGCGCGCGGTGCAGGTGCTCGCGCGCGTCGCGGGGGCGGCGGGCGCGGCGCAGTTCCTGCCCGTACAGCAGCTCGGTGCGGGCCTGCTCGAAGTCGGCCTCCCCGGCCACGTGCAGCGCGAGCGCCTGCTGGAAGTGCTCCTCGGCCGCGGCGCTGCCGCGCGGGGCGAGCAGGGCGTGGCAGCGGGCCGACAGCGCCCGGCGCACCGGGTCGCCGGTCGACGCCGCCCACAGGTCGAACCCGGCCAGCGCCGCGACGGCCTGTTCCCGGTCGTCGGCCCGAACGGCCGCCTCGACCAGCCACGGCGTGGCCATGGCCTGCACCACGATGTGGCCTCGACCCGTGACGGGGCAGGCGATGCCCGCGATACGGGCCACCGTGTCGGCGGGGCGACCGGCGATCAGGTCGAGCACCGCCAGGGCCCACTGGCTCAGCGCCTTCGGCCGGTTGACCTGCCCGGTCCCGGGCGCGACCTCGATGTCGCGGATGTGGCGCAGGGCCTGCTCACGGTCACCCCGGACGGCGGCCAGCACCGCCAGCATCGCCTGGTGGTCCCCGGCGTAGTTGCCCTGCCCGCAGGCCCGCGCGGCGCGCAGCCCGTGCAGGCTGGTGGCCGCCGCGGCGTCGTAGCGGCCGAGCCAGTACTCGGCGTACGCCGTCATCTCCAGGGCCAGTGGCAGCGCCGACACGTCGCCGCTCTCCCGGGCGACCTCGACGGCGCGGGCGGCCAGCCGGTGCGCGCCGACGTCGTCGGCCAGCAGCAGCGCGGCGGCGCTGGCGCAGGTCAGCGGGGACGCGGTGTCCAGCGCGGCGCCGAGTTCGACGACGCGCCGCAGCGGGCCGATCGCGCGGTGGTGGCGGCCGCCGAAGGTGTACGCGAACCCGGCGATGTGCTCGAACACCACCTCCAGCTCCGGCGCGTCGTCCGGGCGGCGCAGCGCCGCGGCCCGGCTCGCCACCTCGGCGAAGCGGGGATAGTCGCCGGAGAAGCAGACGGCCTCACCGGCCCGCATCAGCGCCAGCACGGCCAGCTCGCGTTCGGATCCGGCGAGCCGGTCGGCGATGGTGAGCAGCGACTCGGCCGCGTTCGCGGTGGCACCGGCACGCAGCTCGATCTCCCCGGACAGCACCTCGCTCTCGGCCGACACGCCGCGTGCCGCGGGCCGGGCGCGGCGCAGCAGGCTGCGGGCCCGCCCCGCGCTGCCGGACTGCCAGGCGTACCGGGCGGCGGTGACCAGGCGGCTGGCCGCGCCACCGGGTTCGGTGGTCAGCTGTGCGGCGTGCTCCAGCGCCGCGGAGGCGCGCGAGTAACCGCCGCCGGTCGCGGCCTCCTCCAGCTCCTCGGCGAGTTCGGCGTCGGGGCCGTGCGCGGCCGCGGCCAGGTGCACCGCGCGGCGCAGCCGTTGGGTGTCGCCGTCGAGGATCTGCGCCAGGTGCAGATGGGCGGCCCGGCGCTGGGCCAGGGGCGCTTCCTCGTACGCCAGGGCGCGGGCGATGGGCTGCGGGAACACGATGCCGCCCCGGCTCACCCGGACCAGGCCGCCGCGCTCGGCGGGCGCGAGCGCGGCGATGTCCACTCCGGAGCTGTGCGCGGCCCGCATCAGGCCCGCGGCATCGGTCTCCTCGTCGGCCGCGGCGAGCAGCAGCAGCCACCGGGTGTCCGGCGCCAGCCGGTCGAGCCGGGCCCGGTACGTGCGCAGCAGCGCGCTGTCGGCCGGCAGCCGGTTCGGCAGCGGGGCCTCCCCGGCGAGCTGGCTGTCGCTGAGCGACGCGGCCAGATCGGTGAGCGCGCGCGGGTTGCCGCCGCCGAGCGCGGCCATCGCGGCCAATACCTCGTCGACCGTGCCTGCGGCACGCGGGCCGGGGGCACCCCACAGCGAGCCGCCGTCGATCCCGCCGTCGCCGGAGCCGCGCAGCAGGTCGGCCAGCAGGGCGCGGCCCGACTGCGGATCCAGCGGCCGGAGCGGAAGCTGGGGCACGCCGTTGAGCGGCAGGTCGCCGGTGGAGGTGAGCAGCAGCGACACCCGGTGGGCGCGGACCCGGCGGGCGGTGAACGCGATGGCGTCCAGCGACGGGCGGTCCAGCGCGTCGGCGTCGTCGACGCAGACCAGCACGGGGTGTTCCCGGCCCAGCGTGCCCAGCAGGGTGAGCACGGCCATGGACAGGGCGAGCCGGTCGTCGGGGGCGCAGCCCTCACCGGACAGCGCCCTGGTCAGCGCCCGCGCCTGGTGCGAGGGCAGCTCGGCGATCCGTCCGCAGACCGGCTGGAGCAGGCCCTGCAGCCCGGCGTACGGCAGGTCGGACTCCTCTTCCAGCCCGGTGGCCCACAGGTGCACGGTGCCGTCCGGGGCGGTGGCCGCCGCGTGGCGCAGCAGGGCGGTCTTGCCGCCGCCGAGGTCACCGTGCAGGAGCAGCGCTCCGCCGACCCCGCCGACCGATCCCGCCTGGAGTTCGGCGATCGTCTGCTGCTCACGGGCACGCCCGCGCAGCACTGGTATGTGCACTGTCGATGCATTTACCATGCCGACAGTGTTACCTATAAGTAACGGCTTTGGAAAGACGCGGATCGTGCCGCTTATGCCATCCCTGACGCCATCGCGGTGAGCAGCAACGCGGTCACGGTGCGCACCATGACGCCCCGGGCGGCGTCGACGTCCAGGTCGAGGCCGTCGAGCAGCATCGACCAGGCCGGCCACATGGTGGACGCGATCAGCGCGGCCAGCAGCTGGTCCCGGCCCGGACCGGCCATCTCCAGCTCGGGCGCGAACAGCGTGGACACCTCGTCGCGCACCCGTTCGATGTGCTTGAGCCGGTTGCGGCGCAGCTGCGCGGAGACCGGCTCGCGCATCGCCGCGGCGCG
Source organism: Catellatospora chokoriensis (assembly GCF_011297315.1). NCBI lineage: Bacteria > Bacillati > Actinomycetota > Actinomycetes > Micromonosporales > Micromonosporaceae > Catellatospora > Catellatospora chokoriensis. Next base: position 33,299 of record NZ_JAAOTI010000035.1, on the reverse strand, counting down.
GGCCATCGGCGCGATCAGCTGCAGCAGCTCGGCCCGCTGGCGGCAGTACTCCTCCACCCGCCGGTGCAGCGGCAGCGCGGGGTCCACCGGCCGGTAGGCGGCGTCCTGGCGGGCGAGCACGCGCACACCGCTCGCCTCGAACAGGGTCTCCATGTCGGTGAAGTTGGTCCACAGCGCACGCAGCGAGACCCCGGCCCGCTCGGCGATGCGCTCGCCGGTCGGCCGCAGGTCACCCTCCGTGATCAGCGCGAGGTGCGCGTCCACGATGGCGGCCCGGGTGCGCTCGGCACGGGCGGTGCGGCCGTCGACCCTGCCCTCGGTGCCGGTCCTGCTCATACCGCTCCCGCCAACCTCTCCACGGCCCCACCGACCGCGCCGCCCGAACGTGCACGCAGAGTGTAATCGCGCCGCCTATGGTGCCTCCGCGCCGCCGTTCGCCGCGTCCACTCCGCGGGCGCGGCGTCCGGCCCGTCTCCGTCGCGCCCGGCGAGCGCGATGCCGTCGCACCCGGCCGGTCCGGCTCCGCGGCGCACCCGGCGGCCGGGGCTCACGAGCCTGACAGCCGGTGTTCGAGATCCTGCTGCAGCCGGTTCATGCCGCGCAGCCACCGGTCGGGGTCGGCGGCCCGCCGCGCGTAGAAGCCGGCGACCTCGGCGTGCGGCAGCACCAGGAACCTGTCACCGCCGAGCGCGGTCGCCACCGCCTCGGCGCACTCCTCGGCACTTATCGCGCCGGGGTCCAGCAGCACGCTGCCGCCGGGGCCGGACGACTCCAGCATCGGCGTGCGCACGCCCTGCGGGCACAGCGCCTGCACCACGACGCCGCGGTGGGCGTAGGTGGCCCGCAGCCATTCCGCGTGGGCGACGGCCGCGTGCTTGGTGACCGCGTACGGCGCGTTGCCGAGCATGGTGAGCAGTCCCGCCGCCGACGCGGTGACCAGCAGCCGGCCCCGCCCGGCGGCCAGCCAGCGCGGCAGCAGCGCCTGCGCGGCCAGCACGTGCGACTGCACGTTGACCCGCCAGGCCAGCTCCCACGCCCCGGCGCCGTCGGCGGGCGGCGCGACACCGGCGTTGGCGCAGAACAGGTCCAGCGCCCCGAAGGACGCCCACGCGTAGTCGACCAGCGCGGCGACCTGCGCCTCGTCGGCCACGTCGGCGGGGAAGGCCAGCCCGCCGGTCTCGTCGGCGACGCGCTGCGCCGCGACGGGGTCACGGTCGTTGACGACCACCCGGGCACCGGCCGCGGTGAAGCGGCGGGCCAGCGCGGCGCCGATGCCGGAACCGGCGCCGGTGACGACGACCGCGGCGCCGTCGAGTTCGAGGGCGGTCACGTGGACTCCTCCAGGAGATTCTTAGTTGCACTGGCAGTGCCGATATTAGGGAGCGCCGCGCGGGCGGTCAACGGAGCACGGTCATCGTGACATGCCCCACCTGGCGCGGCATTGACAGGGCCGTGCCGAAAGATGCAGCTTGAGTGCAGAAAGTTTACCCGTACTCGCGAAAGGATCCGACCGTGCCTGAAGCTGTGGTGGTCGCCGCGGCCCGCTCCCCCATCGGCCGCGCCGGCAAGGGATCGCTGGCCACGAAACGCCCCGACGACCTGGCCGCCGACATCGTCCGGGCGGCGCTGGACCAGGTGCCCGCCCTCGACCCGCGCGAGATCGGCGATCTCCTGCTCGGCTGCGGCCAGCCCGCCGGCGAGCAGGGCCACAACCTCGGCCGGGTGGTCGCCACCATGCTGGGGTTCGATCACCTGCCCGGCACCACCGTCAACCGGTACTGCTCGTCCTCGCTGCAGACGACCCGGATGGCGCTGCACGCGATCCGGGCCGGCGAGGGCGACGTGTTCCTCTCCGTCGGCGTCGAATCGGTGTCGCACTACGGCAACGGCCGCAGCGACGGCATGCCCGGCACCCGCAACGAGATGTACGCGAGCGCGCTGGCCCGCACCGAACGCCGGGCCGCCGCGGTCGCACCGGCCTGGCACGACCCGCGCGAGGACGGCGAGCTGCCCGACGTGTACATCGCGATGGGCCAGACCGCCGAGAACGTGTCCCAGCTCAAGGGCGTCTCCCGGCAGCTGCAGGACGAGTTCGCCTGCCGCTCGCAGAACCTGGCCGAGCAGGCGATCAAGGACGGCTTCTGGGCCCGCGAGATCACCCCGGTCACCCTGCCCGACGGCACCGTGGTCAGCGCGGACGACGGCCCGCGCGCCGGGGTCACCATGGCCGCGCTGGCCGGGCTCGCGCCGGTGTTCCGGCCCGACGGCACCGTCACCGCGGGCAACTGCTGCCCGCTCAACGACGGCGCGGCGGCGCTGGTCGTCATGTCCGACACCCGCGCCGCCGAGCTGGGCATCACCCCGCTGGCCCGCATCGTCTCGACCGGCCTGTCCGCGCTGTCCCCAGAGATCATGGGCCTGGGCCCGGTCGAGGCCTCCCGGCAGGCCCTCGCCCGCGCCGGCATGTCCATCCACGACGTCGACCTCGTCGAGATCAACGAGGCCTTCGCCGCGCAGGTCGTGCCCAGCGCCGCCGAGCTGGGCGTCGACTGGGACAAGCTCAACGTCAACGGCGGCGCCATCGCCGTGGGCCACCCCTTCGGCATGACCGGCGCCCGCATCACCACCACCCTGCTGAACTCCCTGCGCCACCACGACAAGTCCATCGCCCTGGAGACCATGTGCGTGGGCGGCGGCCAGGGCATGGCCATGGTCCTGGAACGCCTCTCCTGACCCACCCCACCGACCCGGCATGCATCCCGCATGCCGGGCCGGCGCTCACCCTTTTTGGGTTGATCATGAACTTATGGACGTGCTCGACGGCGTGTCCCTACCCCGACACCGTGATCACCTTCCAGGAAGCCGGGAGGCGGTGCTGCCGGAGGCGGTGCCGGGAAGGCGGTGCCGGGAGGGGGTGGGTCAGGCTGCCGGGATGGTGTTGGCGGGAGGGGCGGGGCGCTCCTCCTTGAACTCGTTGACCGGGCCGGCGGCGGAGTCGGTCTCGTAGACGGGGCCGAAGAACTCCTGATTGCCGGCGGTGACCTTGGTCAGCTTGCCGCCGCCCATGCCGGAGTGGTTGTCCTTGCCGTAGCGGAACGGGGCGAGGCCGGGGCCCTTGAAGCCGCCCTTCTCCACGGCCGCGATCAGGCCCTCACGGGTGAGGTCCTTGCCCGCCGCCTGCAGCGACTGCACGAACAGGTACGCCACCGACATGCCGTACACGGTGTTGCCGTTGAACGGGGCGCTGCCGTTGTACTGGTCGTGGATCTTCTTGAACGCCGCGGTCCACGGGTCGCTCATGTCCACCGGCGACGGCAGGTTGGAGATGCCGACCATGCCCTCCAGCAGCACTTTGCCCTCACCGAGCACCTTGGACAGGGTGAGGTAGTCCGAGCCGACGTTCGACACGACCCACTGCGGCTTGAAGCCCAGCCGTGCCGCGGTGCCCATGGACAGCGCGGTGAAGCCCGGCACGGTGGCCAGCACGACGACCTCGCAGCCGGCCGCCTTCAGGGCGCCGATCTGCGGGGCGACGTTCTGGTTGCTGGTGACGTACTTCTCCTTGGCGACCACGGCGCCCGCGCCGAGCACCTGCTCGACGCCGACCAGGCTGTCCCGGCCGAAGTCGTCGTCCTGGCCCATGAAGCAGACCTTCTTGCCGGTGTAGGTCGCCTTGATGTGGGTGGCCAGGATCTTGCCCTCGACCGTGTAGTCGGTGTTGAACCCGAACGTGCCCGGGTACTTGTCCGGCTGGTTCCAGCTGCGGCTGCCCGAGGCGACGAACAGGTCAGGCACCCGGTTGGTCTTCAGGAAGTCCAGCACGCCGGTGTGGGTGGGGGTGCCCAGTCCGTTGAGGATGGCGAAGACCTTGTCCTCCAGCACCAGCTTGCGCACCACGGTCTGGGTGTTGGCCGGGTTGTAGCCGTCGTCCATGAACTTGTACGTGATCTTGCGGCCGTGCACGCCGCCGTTGGCGTTGACGTAGTCGAAGTACGCCTTGCTGGCCGGGGCGATCTCGGAGTAGCCGGCCGCAGCGGGTCCGGTCAGCGGCATGTGCGTGCCGATGACGATCTCGCCGGCGGTCACGCCGGGCACCTCGGCCGGCGGGGTGTTCGCGTCCTCACTGCAGGCCGCGACAGCCGTGAGCAGCACGGCGGCCGTGGCGAGCGAGAGCCCGCGTCGGGTCAGGGCGTTCATGGAAACACCGGTCCTTCCGTCACGCTTACATTGATGAGTATCGATATAACAGGGTGGAGCGGTTGGTACGGTGGTGCGGCCGCGAGATCAGCGGGCAGGCGCCCGCCGCCGGACCCTCGCGCCGATCCGGCGCAGCAGGCCCTGCACGCCGCCCGGGGCGGCGATCATCACGACGATCAGGGTCAGCCCGAAGACGGCCAGCGGGAGGTTGCCCTCCAACCGCTGCGCCACCGCGGGCGACAGGGACACCCACTGCGCGCTGTCGTGGGTGAGGTCGGGCAGCGCCACGAGCAGGACCGCTCCCCACACCGCCCCCGACAGGCTGCCCAGGCCGCCGATGACCACGGCCATCAGCAGGAACAGCGACAGGGTCAGCGAGAACGCGCCCGGCGACACGCTCTGCGCCAGCAGCGCCATCAGGCCGCCGCCGAGCCCGGCGCTGGCCGCGCTCACCACGAACGCCAGCACCTGGGTACGCCCGACGTGGATGCCGGACAGCCGGGCGGCCACCTCGTCGTCGCGCACCGCGCGCAGGTTGCGCCCGACCCGGCTGCGCACCAGGTTGGCCAGCAGCAGCATGGTCAGCAGGGCTCCGGTCAACGCGACCCAGGCCTGCCAGCGCTCGTTCGGGAAGTACAGCCCGAGCGACAGCGGCGGCGGCTCGACGGCCACCGACAGGCCCTGCTCGCTGTTGAAGACCTCGTCGAAGGTGACCGTCGCCGCGGGCACCGCGACCGCCACCGCGAGGGTCACGCCGGCCAGGTACGGCCCGCGCAGCCGGGCGGCGGCCAGCCCGATGACCGCGCCCGCGGCCATGGTGACCAGCACCCCCAGGGCCAGCGACAGCGGCAGCACCTGGTTGCCGGTGATCCCCCGGTCGGCCAGCGCGTTCTGGGTCAAGGCCACGGTGTACGCACCGACGGCCATCAGCGCACCGTGCCCCAGCGACAGCTGCCCGTTCATGCCGACCAGCAACGTGAGCCCGGCCGTCGCGCACAGGTAGGCCGCGACCGTGGCCAGCTGGAAGTTGCGGAACGGGTCGAGCTGCTGGGTGAGCAGGAACAGCACCACCCCGGCGAGCGCCGCGAGGATCAAGTGACGCAGCAGCGTCGACCGGCTGAGGAACCCCAGCAGTGCCACGGCTCGGTGCGGAGCAGGGTCGGTGGCCGCAGCGGGTGCAGCCGGAGTAACAGTCTGCTCGCTCATGCCTTCTCCTCGCTACGCTCGTCGGCGGCCTGAGTTCCGGTCGACACGATTCGCTCGCTCATGCCTGCCTCGCCACGGTGCTGGAGAAGAGGCCGCCCGGGCGGACCAGCAGCACCGCGAGCAGCAGCACGAGCACTGCCATCGGGGTGACGTCGCTGCCCAGGTAGCCGCTGACGTACGAGAGGATCAGGCCGACGGTCAGCCCGCCGACCACCGCGCCGGGTGGGCTGTCCAGCCCGCCGACCACCGCCGCGGTGAACGCCGACACGAACACCAGGTCCATGGCGTGCGGGTGCAGGCCCAGCTCGGTGGGGATGACCAGCATCGCGGCGAGCGCGCCGACCGCGGAGGCCAGCGCCCAGCCCAGCGTCAGCATGCCGCCGACGTTCACGCCGAGCAGCCGCGACACCTCGGGCGCGAAGGCCGAGGCCCGCATGCGCAGGCCCACGGAGGTCCGCGTGAACAGCAGCGCGAGTCCGACCAGCACCAGCAGCACGGCCCCGAAGACGAACAGGTCGTAGCGCGACAGCAGCGGCACGTCGCCGACGCTCAGCGCGGTCCGGCTGAACGGGGTGCCCGCGGGCAGGAACTCGTTGCCGTACACCATGCCCAGCACCGCCTGCATGACCAGGACCAGGCCCAGCGCCACGATCACCTCGGACAGCGGCGAGCTGTGGTCCACGAACCGCATCACCGCCCGCTCGACGACCATGCCGATCAGCAGCCCGCCGACCAGCGCCGCGCCGAAGCCCAGCCAGTACGAGCCGGTCGCCGTGGTGACGCTGTAGCCGGCGTACGCCGCGGCCACCGCCATCGCCCCCTGGGCGAAGTTGACGATGCGCGCGGCCCGCCAGATCAGCACCAGGGCCAGCGCGAACGCGGCCAGCACCGCCCCCTTGGACAGGCCGTCGAAGGTGAGGAAGACGAAGCGGTCCAACGGATACCTCCTTACTCGCAGTAGCAGGGCAGGGGGCTCAGAAGCCCAGATAGGCGTGGCGCAGTTCCTCGTCGTCGCGCAGCCGGTCGGCGCTGGTCGCCGTCACGATCCGGCCCAGCGACATGACCACCGCCTCGTCGGCCACCGACAGCGCGCTGCGTACGTTCTGCTCCACCAGCAGCACGGTCAGCCCGGTGGTGTCGCGCAGATGCCGCAGCAGCGCCATGATCTGCGCGATGACACGGGGCGCGAGCCCGAGTGACGGCTCGTCCAGCAGCAGCAGTCTCGGGCGGGCCACCAGGGCGCGGCCCAGCGCCAGCATCTGCCGCTCGCCGCCGGACAGCTGGTGCCCGGCACTGCGGCGGCGCTGCGCCAGCGGCTCGAACAGCTCGTACACCTCGGCCAGCGCCTTGCCCGCATCCTCGCGGTCGCGCCGCCACAGCCCGCCCAGCCGCAGGTTCTCGTCGACGGTCAGCTCGGCGACCACACCCCGGCCCTCGGGCACGTGCGCCATGCCCCGGCGCACCAGCTGCTCCACCGGCACGTCGCGCAGCGGCTGCCCGCCGTAGACGATCTCGCCGCCGCTCGGCCGGACCAGCCCGGACAGGGTGCGCAGCAGCGTGGTCTTGCCCGCGCCGTTGGCCCCGAGCACCGCCGCGATGGTCCCGGCCCGCACGGTGAGGTCCACCTCCTGCAGCACGGGCGCGGCGCCGTACCCGGCGGTCAGGCCCTTCACCTGCAGGATCACGTCGTCACCGGTCATGCCGAAGCCTCCTGGCGGCTGATGGACGGGGTGGCCGCGTCGACCTCGGCGCCGAGGTAGGCCTCGGTCACGGCGGGGTCGTCGCGCACCTCCTGCGGGGTGCCGGTGGCGATGAGGCGTCCGAAGTCGAGCACCGCGATCCGGTCGCAGACAGCCATCACCAGGTCCATGTGGTGCTCGACGAGCATCACCGAGCAGCCGGCCTCGCCGGGCAGGGTCGTGATCAGCTCGGCCAGCTCCGCGATGTCCTGCGCGCCCAGGCCCCCGGCGGGCTCGTCGAGCAGCAGCAGGCGCGGGCGGGCGGCCAGCGCGCGGGCCAGCGCGACCCGCTTGCCGACGGCGTAGGGCAGCGTGCCGGGCAGCGCCCCCGCGTACGACGCGACGTCGAAGCGCGCCAGCAGCGTCATCGCCTCGTCCCTCAGCCGCCGCTCGTCGCGGTCGCTGCGGGGCAGGCCGAGCAGCCCGGAGAAGAAACCGGCGCGGGCGGTGCAGGTCGCGCCCGCCATCACGTTCTCCAGCACGGTCAGCCCGCGGAACAGCCCGACGCCCTGCAGGGTGCGGGCGATGCCGAGACCGGCCAGCCGGTGCGGCGACGGCGTCAGGCGTACGCCGTTCAGTTCCAAGCTGCCCGAGGTCGGCCGGACCAGTCCGCAGACCACGTTGAACAGGGTGGTCTTGCCCGCGCCGTTGGGGCCGATGACGCCGACCACCTGGCCGGGAGCCACTTCGAGGGACACGTCGTCCAGTGCGGTCAGCCCACCGAAGCGCACCCCGATGCCCCGCAGGAACAGGCTGTGGCCTGCCGCGCTTGTCTCGCCGGACGGCGGTTTCATCGTCACCTCTACAGGTCGGGATCGCGGTCGATGTGAGGGATGGCTAAGTTATTACACTAGGAGTGTAGGTTTGAGAAACGGCTCGTCAATACCCTTGTTACGACCCCGTGACCTCACTGCGCGAAGTCGTTCAAATCGCATGATCTACGGGGCACGGACGAGCCTCGCGCCCACTCCGGACACCGCCCAGTCGATCTTTATTTGCACACTCGGTGAAGCAACTTCCGCATCGCGGGCTGCAGTTTCGGGGAAACTGCAGCCATCACGGCGCGGATTCGTGCACTTTCCCCGAAACTGCAGGCCGTCGGGGTCACGCGGGAGCGAGGTCGGCGAGGGTGGCCAGGGCGGCGCGGTGGTGGGCGGCGGTGCCGTAGGCGACGGCGGCGCTCTTGGCCCGCTTGAGGTAGAGGTGGGCCGGGTGTTCCCAGGTGAAGCCGATGCCGCCGTGCATCTGCACGCACTCCTCGGCCGCGCGCACCGCGACCGGGCCGCAGTGTGCCTGCGCCAGGGCCGCCGCCAGCCGCGCGTCCGGATCACCCACTGCCACGGCGGCCGCGGCATGGCGGGCCACCGCCCGTGCCTGCACCAGCTCCACCCACAGGTCGGCGAGCCGGTGCTTGAGCGCCTGGAACGAGCCGACCGGCCGCCCGAACTGGTAGCGCGTCTTCAGATGCTCGACCGTCGTGTCCAGGCACCATTGGGCCAGCCCGAGCTGCTCCGAGGCCAGCAGCGCCGCACCGGCGACCAGCGCCGCGTCGAACGCCGCCGCAGCCCGGTCGCCTGCCGCCAGCAGCCGGCCGGGCGCGTTCCACATCGCGAGGTCGCACAGCGGCCGGGTCTCGTCCAGCGACACCACCGGGGTCCGCCTCAGCCCGGCCGCGTCCGCGTCGATCGCGAACAGCGCCCCGCCCGCGGGCACCAGCAACACCCGCGCCCGCAACGCGTCAGCGACGCTGCTCACCGTGCCATTGAGCAGCGGACTGCCGTCCGCCGCCGTCGACACCTCGACCCCCGGCGGCCGCGGCCCGGCCACCGGTGACGACCCGGCACGCGACCGGGACACCGCCGACCGTGCTCCGGCATCCGCTGACAGCACCGGCGCGGCCGGTCCCACGTCGAACGGCAGGGCCAGCGCCATCGGCTCGCCGCCCGCCAGCTCGCGCAGCAGGTCGCTCTCGCCGAGGTGCACCAGGAGTTGCGCGGCGACGGTCGTGCCGAGATAGGGCACCGGCGCGACGGCCCGGCCGAGTTCCTCCAGCACCACCGCGGTCTCGGCGACCGTCGCGCCCGCACCGCCCAGGTGTTCGGGCACGGCGAGGGCTGCCAGTCCCGTCTCCACGGACAGCAGACGCCACAGGTCGGCGTCGTCGGGCTCGGGACTTTCGGCGACCTTGAGCACGCGCGCCCACGGCGCGTGGTCGGTGAGCATGGCCCGCACGGAGTCGCGCAGTGCCTCCTGCTCCTCGGTGTAGCGCAGGTCGAGGTTCATCGGGGCAGCTCCTTCCAGGCGGCGCCGGTGTCCTGGCGCGGCTCGGCGGGCAGGCCGAGCACCCGCTCGGCGACGATGTTGCGCAGCACCTCGGAGGTGCCGCCCTCGATCGAGTTGCCCTTGGCGCGCAGCCAGCGGTACGTGGGACCGCGGCCGATCAGGTCCAGCTCCTCGGGGCGGTCGGCGCGCCAGTGGTCGTGGCGCAGGCCCTCCGCGCCCAGCAGCTCCACCTCCCTGCCGGAGATCTGCTGGGTGAGCGCCGCGAAGGCGAGCTTCATCGCCGAGCCTTCGGGGCCGGGCTCGCCTGCGGCCAGCTGCTGGCGCAGCCGGATGCCGGTCAGCCGCAGCGCCTCGGCGCGCACCCACAGCCGCAGCACCTCGTCGTGCAGGGCAGTGGTGCGCAGCTCGGGCCGCTCCCGCCAGGTGCGGGCCAGCACGCCGATCATCCCGCCCTCGCGGGGCAGCGCGGCCCCGCCGATGGCGACCCGCTCGTTCATCAGCGTGGTACGCGCCACCGCCCAGCCCTCGCCGACCGCGCCGAGCCGCAGCTCGTCGCCCAGCCGTACGCCGGACAGGAAGACCTCGTTGAACTCGGCCTCGCCGGTGGCCTGCCGCAGCGGCCGCACCTGCACGCCCGGGGCGTGCATGTCGCACAGGAAGTAGGTCAGCCCGGCGTGCTTGGGCACGGCCGGGTCGGTGCGGGCGAGCAGGATGCCCCAGCGCGCCTGGTGCGCCATGGACGTCCACACCTTCTGCCCGTCGATGAGCCAGCCGTCGCCGTCGCGTACCGCGCGGGTGGCGACGCCGGCCAGGTCGGACCCGGCGCCGGGCTCGCTGAACAGCTGGCACCAGACCTCCTCGGCGGTCCACAGCGGACGCAGGAAGCGCGCGCGCTGCGCGGCCGTGCCGTGGCGCAGGATGGTCGGGGCGGCCATGCCCAGGCCGATGCCGATGCGGCGCGGGCTGTTGTCCGGCGCGCCCGCCGCGGCGAAGCGCTGGTCCACCACCGGTTGCAGCACCCTCGGTGCACCGAGCCCGCCCAGGCCGACCGGATAGTGCACCCAGGCCAGCCCGGCGTCGAACCGGGCGCGCAGGAACTCCAGCCGGTCGCCCGCCGGGTCGTGCCCGGCCAGGAAGCCGTCGACCCGCTCCCGCAGGGCCTGCGCCGTCACCGGCTCCGCCATGCTCGCTCCCACCCTCGATCCCCTTCGCGCAAACTAGATGCACTGTGAGTGCAATATAAGCGCGGAGCGGTCGCGGCGGAAGGGGGCGGCCACCGGCGATGATCGCGAGCCGCAAGACCGGTGATTTCGCCGATGTCTCCGGCGCGTTACGACCGGACAGTGTCCTGATTACCCAGCGTGCTCCCCGGCGTCGCCGATCGTCGCCGGGACGGGACGAGAGGAGACGTCAGGTGCCCGAATTCGGCGCACGTCCGGCACGGCGGGGATGGCGGTGGCTGCTGCTGGTCCCGATCCTCGCCCCGCTGCCGGTCGGCCTCTACAACCGGCTGGAACCGCAGCTGTGGGGCATCCCGTTCTTCTACTGGTATCAGGTGGGCTGCGCGGTGCTGGCGATGTCCGTCACCACGTTCGTGCACCGGATGACCCGGGCGGGGCGGTGACCGTGACCGCACGTCAGGTCGAGATCGGCGTATTCGCCGCACTGCTCGGCGCGATGCTGCTGCTCGGCTTCTCCGCCGCCCGCTGGCGCCGGCCGCACAGCCTGCACTCGCTGGAGGAGTGGGGCGTCGGCGGCCGCGCGTTCGGCAACTGGGTCACCTGGTTCCTGCTCGGCGGCAGCATGTACACCGCGTACACCTACATCGCGGTGCCCGCCCTGGTGTACGGCGTCGGCGCGGCCGGCTTCTTCGCGGTGCCGTTCGCCATCATGACCGCGCCGATGGCCTACCTGATCAGCACCCGCACCTGGTCGGTCTCGCACGCCCACGGCTTCGTCACCTCGGCCGAGTTCACCCGGGCCCGGTTCGGCTCGCGCGGGCTGGCCGCCCTGGTGGCGGTCACCGGGATCGTGGCCACCATGCCGTACATCGCGGTGCAGCTGGTGGCGCTGCAGGCCGTGATGAAGACGCTCGGCGTCACGGGTGAGTGGCCGCTGACCGTCGCCGTGGTCGTGGCGTCCATCTGCACCTTCCGGTCCGGGCTGCGCGCGCCCGCGCTGCTGTCCATCGCCAAGGACGTGCTGCTGCTGTGGCTGGTGCTGGCGATCGTGCTGCTGGTGGCCATGTCCGGCGGCTGGTCGGCGGCGTTCCGGGGAGCCGGCGAGCGCTTCACCGCCGACGTCTCCCCCGCCAGCGGGCTGCTGCTGCCCGAGGGCGGCTGGGTCGGCTACCTCACCCTGGTGCTCGGCTCCGCGCTGGCGATCTTCGCGTACCCGCACGCGCTGACCGGGATCCTGGCCGCCCGCGACCGGGCCACGGTGCAGCGCAACGCCGCCGCGCTGCCGGTCTACTGCCTGGCGCTGGGGCTGGTCGCGATGCTCGGCTTCTTCGCCATCGGCCAGGGCGTGCGGCCGGTCGGCGGGGACCTGAACACGGTCGTGCCGCAGCTGTTCCACGAGGTGTTCCCGGCCTGGTGCGCCGGCATCGCGTACGCCGCGGTCGGCGTCGCCGCCCTCATCCCGGCCGCGGTCATGTCCATCGCCGCCGCGAACCTGTTCACCCGCTCCATCTACCGCGAGTACCTGCGGCCCGGCGCGTCGCCGCGCGAGGAGGCACGGGTCAGCCGCTGGGTGTCGCTGCTGGCGAAGTTCGGCGCGCTGATCTTCATCCTGCTGCTGGACCCGCAGTTCTCCATCGAGTTCCAACTGATCGGCGGCGTCATCGTGCTGCAGACGGTGCCCGCCGTGGTGCTCGGCCTGTGGACCAACTGGTTCCACCGCTGGGCGCTGGCCGCGGGACTGCTCGGCGGCCTCGCCACCGGCCTGTTCCTGATGTACCTCATCCCCCAGCGCGCCCCGGACGGCCGCATCGTCAAGGCCCACTTCGGCGGCTCGAACCTCCCGCTCGCCCAGCTCGGCTTCGACACCCGCGCCGCCGTCTACACCGGCCTGATCGCCCTGGCCCTGAACCTGGCTGTCGTGGTGGCCGCCACCCTGCTCCTGCGCGCGTTGCGTGTCCCCGCAGGCCTCGACGCCACCCGCCCCGCCGACTACTTCGCCGACGCGACCACCACCGCCCCCCGCCACTCCGACGCCCTCCTCGACGGCCCCACCCGCCCACGCGTAGGCGCCCACGCCGCCCGCTAGAGAAAGGAAGGGCACCTTGCCATCGCTATAGGTGGTGGAAGGGCACCTTCTTAACGCCGTCGGCCCCCTACGCAGCGCAAAAAGCTCCGGCCGCACCCGTCGGAAGACGGGTGCGGCCGGAGCTGCGTACTGCGTTTTGTCAGGCGGCGTACGGGCCCTGGCCGTACTTGGCCAGGACCAGGTCCGCGGCCAGCTTCTCCCACTTGGCGTAGTGGTCGGGGAAGGCCGAGACCTGCACGGTCTGCGCCGCGTCGGTCAGCGCCATCTTGTCGTAACCCTCGACGTTCTTCAGGCCGTTGTAGAAGGCCTTCGAGGAGTACACCGGGTCGGTGATCTCCGCCGGGGTGCCCCAGCCGGCCGACGGGCGCTGCTGGAACAGGCCCAGCGAGTCGTGGTCGTTCATGTCACCCAGGTGACCCAGGTTGTGCAGGGTCGACTCCTGGGCGGCGGTCGCGACCGCGATCACCCACGCGCGCGGGGGCAGGCCCATCTTCTGGCCGGTCTCGATGATGACCTCCGCGTTGCGCTTCTGCTCCGCGGTGGGCTTGAAAGTCTCCTGGTATTCCGCTACGGGAGCCGGCATCAGCTGTTGGCGGCTCGGTGCCTTGGCGGCCTGCTCGGCCTTCTTGGCTGCGGCGGGCGCCTTCGTCGCCGGCTTGGCGACCGGCACGGCGGCGACTGCCGCGGCCGACTCGGTCTTGGTGGTGGCGGGTGCCGCTACGGCCCGCGCTACAGCCGTCGCCTCGGGGGCGGTGGCGGTGACGGGGCTGGCACTGGCCGGCGCGCCGGCGAAGCCGGTGAGCACTGCCATGCCGGTGGCGGCGAGTACTGCCCGGAAGGACACGCGCTTGAGTGCGGGCAGGTGCCGTGCCATCAGGTCGACGTTGACCACGAGTAGGTCCCTTCGTTGGGATTGCGTACGAGGGGATTCAACCGAGGGAGCATTTCCGGTGTTCCGGACTTGTACCCTTTGTGGTCCAGGTCTCGCGTTCCCGGCAGTCGGCCCCTCGGCAGCCGGGACGAACTACTCAAGTAGCCCTTGACCTGGCCATATCTCTTGCCGCCCGGACGCTGCGAGGCGATAAGGTATACGAAAAGCTGTCATAATTACCTAATTCGGGCCGCATGCCGCCCCGCCGGAAGGAGGAGCGTGTCAGCCCGCAAAGTGATGGCCTGGTACGGAGCCTGGATGGCCGTCCTGGCGGCACTGTTCTACGCCCTGCCGAGCTGGCACATCCCGCTGTGGAGCGCGATCGGCCTGAGCAGCGCCGGGGCGATCGTCTACGGCCTGTACCGCTACCGCCCGCGCCGCTGGTCCCCCTGGTTCTGGATCATCGCCGGACTGCTGCTGCTCTCCGCCGGGGACACGCTGTACAACGTCATGACCGACGTGCTCGGCCGAGTCAACCCGTTCCCGTCCCCGGCCGACATGCTCTACCTCGCGATGTATCCCGCGGCCACGATCGGCCTGCTCGGCCTGTCGAAGGCGGGCGCGGCCAGCCGGGACCGCACCGTCCCCCTGGACGCGCTGATCGTCACGGCCGGGCTGGGCCTGCTCTCGTGGATCTTCCTGATCAGCCCGCAGATCCTCAACCAGGACCTGACCATGAGCCAGCGCCTGGTCTCCGTCGCCTACCCGCTGGGCGACATCCTCATCCTGGCGACGGTGGGACGGCTGATCTCCGTGGTGCCGTTCAGTCCCACGGTGGCGCTGCTGACCGTGGGCGCGGTCGGGCTGCTGGCCGCCGACGTCATGTACGGCCTGGTCCAGCTGCACGGCTACTGGACCGTCGGCGGCCCGGTCGACCTCGGCTGGATCGTCTTCTACGCCTGCTGGGGCGCGGCCGCGCTGCACCCGTCGATGGCCGACCTCACCACGCCGCGCGTGGTCAGACCCCGCGAGATGCGCGCCATGCACCAGGCGCTGCTGACCCTGTTCGTGCTCATCCCGCTCGCGGTGCTGGTGGTCGGCGTGGGCCAGGACCGGCTGCGCTATCCGATGGTCATCGTCGCCTTCGTGGTGACCACGGTGCTGCTGGTGCTGATCCGGCTGTTCGGCGTGATCAACAGCTATCGCGGCAACACCATCCGCACCAGCGGCATCCGGGCCAGCAACGCCGCGCTCATGTCGGCGACGACGGTGGAGGGCGTCACCTGGGCGCTCAAACGCACCGCCGAACGGCTGCTGCCGCCCGGCTCGGACTACCGCGTCGCCATGGTGATGAACGACGGCACCGCGCCCGAGCTGTTCCACCCCGCGCCCACCACCATGGGTTCGCGGCTGCGCTTCACCAAGTCGCTGCCCCCGGACATCGCGACGCAGATGGGCGATTTCGAGATCACCATGATCTGCCCGCTGGCGCTGGAGGACCGGCCCACCGGCGACCCGCACATCGGCATGCTGCTGATCTCGTCGGACGAGAACTCGCTCAGCTACCTGCAGCTGCCGATGGAGCTGGTCGCCGCGCAGGCCGCCCTCGCCATCGAACGGATCATGCTGAGCAACGAGATCACCCGGCACAACAGCGAGCGCTACTTCCGCACCCTGGTGCACAACACCTCGGACGTGATCCTGATCCTCGAACCGGACGGCGGGCGCATCCGGTATGCGAGCCCGTCCGCGCCCACCGTGTTCGGCACCGCGGAGCTGCCCGGCAAGAACCTTTCGCAGCTGGTCGACAGCCCGCACCACACCCTGGTGGCCGACCTGTTCCGGCTGGCCGCGGCCGAGGAGGAGACGGTCGACACCGCCGACTGGACCGTGCTGCGCCCTGACGGCACGGCCGTGCAGACCGAGGTCTCCTGCCGTGACCTGCGCGACGAACCGACCGTCAACGGCCTGGTGGTGACCCTGCGCGACGTCACCGAGCAGCGCCGGATGGAGTCCGAGCTGACCCACCTGGCGTATCACGACTCGCTCACCGGCCTGGCCAACCGGGTGCGCTTCGCCGAGCGCATCGGCCAGGCCATCGCCCGCGCCGACGCCGACGGCTCCGTAGTCGGCGTGCTCTTCATCGACCTCGACGACTTCAAGGTGGTCAACGACACCCTCGGCCACGAGCACGGCGACCGGTTGCTGCGCGCGGTCGGCGAGCGGCTGGCCGGGGTGCTGCGGGCCGACGACGTGGCGGCGCGGCTCGGCGGCGACGAGTTCGCCGCGCTGATCGAGGGCGCCCGGGACGCGGCCACCATCGACGAGGTCGCCGACCGGATCGTGGCCGCGCTGGCCGAGCCGTTCACCATCGACGACCGGATGGTCTCCGGCATCGCCAGCATCGGCATCGCCACCAGCGCCGACGCCCGCAGCGCGCCGGAGCTGCTGCGACAGGCCGACCTGGCGCTGTACGTCGCCAAGGGCGAGGGCAAGGGCCAGTGGCGTCGTTACCTGCCCGACCTGCACACCGCCATCGTGGAGCGGCTGGAGCTGCGCACCGAGCTGGACCGGGCGATCGCCGGCAAGGAGTTCACCGTCGAGTTCCAGCCCATCGTCGAGCTGCGCACCGGCATCACCGCCGGGTACGAGGCGCTGGTCCGGTGGAACCACCCCACCCGCGGCCGGCTGCTGCCGGGCGAGTTCATCGAGGTCGCCGAGGAGTCGGGGCAGATCGTGGCGATCGGTGACCAGGTGCTGCGCGCTGCCGTCGCCGAAGCGGCGCGGTGGCAGCGCGAGGCCGGGCCGACCTCGGTGCCGTACGTCAGCATCAACGTCTCCGCCCGCCAGTTCCGCACCCCAGGTTTCGTGGCCAGCCTGCACGAGACCCTGGCCGAGGAGGGCCTGCCGCCGCACCAGCTCATGCTGGAGATCACCGAGAGCCTGCTGCTGCGCGACGACGACGGGGTCTGGGAGGACCTCACCGAGTTGCGCACCACGGGCATCCGGGTGGCCATCGACGACTTCGGCACCGGCTACTCGTCGCTGAGCTACCTGCGCCACGTGCCGCTGGACGTGGTGAAGATCGACCGGCTGTTCACCAGCACCATCGCCTCGTCGGCGCAGCAGGCGGCACTGGTCGACGGCATCGTCCGGCTGGCCCACACGCTCGGCCTGCAGGTGATCGCCGAGGGCATCGAGCGCACGGTCGAACGCGACCTGCTGTCGCGCATCGGCTGCCGCTACGGCCAGGGCTTCCTGTTCGCCCGCCCGCTCACCAGCGAGCAGGCCATCAACTTCATCACCGAGCAGAAGGTGGCGGCGTGAGCGAGCACGTCAGCGGGCTCGGGGATGCCGCCGACACGCGCAGCGGGCAGCCGGTATGACGAAGGGGTCGGCGCACATGCCGGATGCGCACAAGGTCCCCTCGACCGACCAGCTCGACCGGCTGCGCGCGCAGACCCCGATGTACGACGCCGTCATCGAGGAGGTCGACGGGCGGCGTATCCGGATCGGCGAGCGCTGGCTGATCGACTTCGCCTCCTGCAACTACCTCGGCTTCGACCTCGACCCGGACATCATCGCGGCGGGCGAGGCGGCCGTCCGCCGCTGGGGCACCCATCCGGGCTGGTCACGGCTGCTGGGCAACCCGCGGCTCTACCCCGAGATCGAGCAACGCCTGACCGACCTGCTCGGCGCGCCCGACACGCTGGTGCTGCCGACGATCACCCACATCCACATGTCGGTGCTGCCCGCGCTGGTCGGCGGCGGCGCGGTGTTCGTCGAGGCGGGCGCGCACAAGACGATCTACGACGGCGGCTCGTACGCCCGCGGGCTGGGCGCGCAGCTCTACCGCTGGCGCGCCGACGATCCCGACGAGCTGGTGCGGCTGCTGCGCTCGGCCGACGCCGGCCATCCCCGCGTGGTCTGCCTCGACGGCGTGAACAGCATGACCGGCAACATCCCGGACCTGCCCGCGCTCGCCGCGATCTGCCGCGAGTGGGGCGCGCTGCTCTACGTCGACGACGCGCACGGCTTCGGCGTGATCGGCGAACGCGGCGACGGGGCGGCCACGCCGTACGGCTCGCGCGGCAACGCGGTGGTGCGCCACTGCGGGCAGACGTACGACGACGTGGTGCTGGTCGGCGGGTTCTCCAAGGCGTACTCGGCGCTGCTGGCGTTCGTGGCGGTGCCGACCGCGGTGAAGGAGCACCTGAAACTGGCCGCCCCGCCGTACCTCTACTCCGGACCGTCGCCGGTGCACTCGCTGGCCGCGGT
Organism: Catellatospora chokoriensis; assembly: GCF_011297315.1. Taxonomy (NCBI): domain Bacteria; kingdom Bacillati; phylum Actinomycetota; class Actinomycetes; order Micromonosporales; family Micromonosporaceae; genus Catellatospora; species Catellatospora chokoriensis. The sequence continues at coordinate 15,458 of NZ_JAAOTI010000035.1, read as the reverse complement.
GCTGGCCGGGTTCGACGTCAACGAGACCCGCGGCGAGCAGCTGCGCGCCGTGCTGCACCAGCTGACCGCCCGGGTGCTGGCGCACCTGCGGTCGCTGGGCGTGCACACCCCCAACCGGCACCAGACGCCGGTGATCGAGCTGCCGCTGTCACCCGGCTATGACCTGGCCGACGTGGCCGACCTGCTCTGGCGGCGCGGCGTGTACGTCACGCTGGCCGCGTACCCGCTGGTGCCGCGGGGTCAGGTCGGCTTCCGGGTGCAGCTGACCTCCGCGCATACCGACGAGCAGGTCGACCGCCTCAACGCGGTGCTGACCGAGCTCGACGGCCGCGGCGCCCTCCGCCGCGCCCTCGCCTGACGGCCGGCCCGAGGCGTGCCGCCGGTGGACCGGTGTGCCGGAAGCGGCGGCAGGGGGCAGGATGGACGGATGAGCGCAGCCGCGGATCGGGATCGTGACGGCGCGGGCCGGGCGCGCAACGCCCGCCCCCGTGACGAGCTGGGCCGACCCCTGCCCCGCGGCGCGGCAGGCGTGCCGACCACCCCGGACGAGCTGCGGCTCACCCCGGACGAGGCGCTGGCGCAGGCGCAGGAACTGCTCGCCGCGGGGCGCGCGTTCCACGCGCACGAGGTGCTGGAAGGCGCGTGGAAGGCCGCGCCCGAACCCGAGCGTGAGCTGTGGCGCGGTCTCGCCCAGCTCGCGGTGGGCCTCACCCACGCCCGGCGCGGCAACGCGACCGGCGCGGCCAGGCTGCTGACCCGCGCCGCCGACCGCATCGAGGAGTACGCCGCAGCGCCGCCGCACGAGGTCGCGGTCACCGGCCTGGTCGCCTGGTCCCGGGCGCTGGCCGCCCGCATCGGCCAGGACGGGCTGGACCGGCTCGGCCCGGACGCGCTGATCCCCCGCCTGCGCGACGAGCGCTGACCCGGGCAGGACCGGCGGCCCGCTCACGACCACCCCTGCCGGGACCGCGCGGCGGCGGACCCGCGACGCGCGGATCAGCCGAGCGTGATGCCGGTGACCGAGGTGCCCGGCGGCAGGTCGCGGACCTGTTCGTGGATCTGGCCCGCGATGTTCACCGCGACGGCGAAGCTCTCCACGACGACGGACTCGATCGTGACGCCACCACCGATGACCGGCGGCGGCATGAACGTGTACACCTGGTCGGACCCGAGCTCCAGGCCGCGGTCGGCGGCCTGCGCGGCCAGGCCGCCCAGCAGGTAGCGGTCCTGCCCCTGCTCGGTGGACAGGTCGAGGGCCAGCTCGTCGGCCGAGGCCCAGACCCGGGTGAGGGCGCCCTCGATGGTGTCGAGATACCAGCAGCCGTCCTTGCCGGCCAGGAACACGTCGCCGAACAGCGACGTGAACAGCGGCTTCCTGCCGTCGAGGCCGAGCCACGACCAGGAGTCGAGGGCCTGGGCGTACTGCTGCTCGGTGAACGTCTTGGTGAAGCGCATCCGGGCAGTATGCACGAACCGGCGGCAGGTCAGCCCGCGGCCAGCGCGAATCCGTCGCCCGCGGCGAAGGTGTCGACGTGGTCGATGCTGGTTTGCACGGTCACCGGGAGGCTGCGGCGCACGGTGCTGCCGTCGCCGAGCTGACCGGTGCTGTTCCTGCCCCAGGCGAGCACGATGTCGTCGTCGGCGCGCGACAGGGCGTAGCTGGTGTTGAACCCGGCCGCGACCGCGCGGGCCCGGGTCAGGCCGGACACGGTGACGGGCCGGTCCCGGACCCCGCCGAAGGAGCCGATGCCGAGCTGGCCGTCCTCGTTGCCGCCCCAGGACCGTACGGTGCCGTCCTTGCCCAGCGCCAGGCTGTGCAGCAGGCCGGCGGCGACGGCCTCGACCCGGGCGAGCCCCGCCACGGGCGCCGGAACCGGGGACGGGTCCGCGGTGACGGTGCCCCGGCCGAGCTGGCCGAAGTTGTTGGCACCCCAGGCCGAGACGGTGCCGTCGCGGAGCAGGGCCAGCACGTGGCCGCTGCCCGCGGCGAGCGTGCGCACGTTCTTCAGCCCGGCCACCGGTGCGGGGGTGGGCACGTCGGTGCCGACGGTGCCGTTGCCGAGCACCCCGGCGCTGTTGTTGCCCCAGGCCAGGACCGTACGGTCGGCCAGCAAGGCCAGCGAGTAGCTGTCCCGGGCCGCCACCGCGCGCACGTTGCGCAGCCCCGGCACCCGTACCGGGAGCAGCCGCGAGCCGCCGGTCACGCCAAGCCCGAGTTGCCCGCTGGTGTTGTCGCCCCACGCCGCGACCGTGCCGTCGGCCAGCAGGGCCAGCGCGTGCACGGCCCCGGCGGCGATCTGTCGTACGCCGTCGAGGCCCGCCACCACGCCCGGGGTGGCATGGTCGGCTTCGGTGCCGTCGCCCAGCGCGCCGCGCGCGTTGTCGCCCCAGGCGCGCACGGTGCCGTTGGTGAGCAGCGCGAGACCGTACGCGGTGCCCGCGTCGACCTGCGCCACCGAGAGCAGCCCCGACACGGCGACCGGGGTGTCGCGTTGCTGCCCGGTCCCGTCACCGAGCCGTCCCGCCCCGTTGTCGCCCCAGGCCACCGCGGGCCGCAGCACCGGCGTGCCCCGGTCCTCGGGCGCCGCCACGGTCGGCGCGCCGCCCGTCAGTGCCAGCAGCGCGCCGAGCGCCACCACACCGATGACCCTGCGGTGCCACGACATCAGGCGCATGAGACTCCCCCGTGAACGACACCCGCGGATCCACGCCCGCACGTGCGGCAAGCCAACCCGTTTCGTGCCCTTTGTACCCGTGACCCGGCCACACCCGGGCTCGACACGCGGCACCCGGCCCCGAGCGCCGTGACGCGCGTACCGCACCGGGCCTGCAGCTTCGGGGAAACTGTGGCATCCGGCGCACCTGAGGCAGCAGTTTCCCCGAAACTGCAGTACGGTCGCGCCGTGACACGGGGAGAGATCACGGCCAACGGGATTCGGTTGTCCTTTTTAGAGGACGGGGCGGTGGGCGCGCCGGTGGTGGTGTTCCTGCACGGGCTGCCGAACGAGGCGGGGACCTGGGCGCACACCATGGCGGGGCTGGCCGCGACGCACCACGTCTACGCGCTGGACCAGCGCGGGCAGGGCCGAAGCGAGCACCCGGGGGTGTACTCGTTCGAGCTGATGCGCGACGACGTGCTCGGGTTCGTGCCGGCCCTCGGCCTGCGCGACGTCACGCTCGTCGGGCACTCCGCCGGAGCCACCGTGGCTTGCCTGGTCGCCCAGGAACGGCCGGCCTGGCTGGCGCGGCTGGTGCTGGAGGACTCCCCGCCGCCGTGGCCGGGCGGCCCCCGCTTCACGGTCCCGGAACGGCCCGACGGCGCGCTCGACTACGACTGGGACGTCTTCGCGAGCCTGATGGCGCAGGTCAACGACCCCGACCCGAACTGGTGGGCGCGCCTGGACCGGATCGCCGTGGCCACCCTGCTGATCCACGGCGGCACGGCCAGCCCGATCCCGGCGGACAGGGCAGCCGAGGCCGTCGCCCGCATACCCGACGCCCGCTCGGTCACCGTCGAGGCCGGGCACCAGGTGCACCGCGAGCGCCCGGCGGAGTTCCTCGCCGCGCTGCATACCTTCCTGGTCCCGCCGACGCCGTGACAGGATCGACTTCCGTGAACCCTGCCGAGCTGGCCACCGAGGTCGACACCGCCTGCCGCCTGCGCGGCGAATTCCTGCTCCGCTCCGGTCGCACCGCGACCGAGTACTTCGACAAGTACCGCTTCGAGGCCGACCCTGTGCTGCTCGACAAGCTGGCCGGACGGATGGCCGCGCTCGTTCCGGCGGGCACCGAGGTGCTGGCCGGGCTGGAGATGGGCGGCATCGCCGTGGTCACCGCACTGGGTCGGCACACCGGGCTGCCGTGCGCTTTCGTGCGCAAGACGGCCAAGGCGTACGGCACCGCGCGGCTCGCCGAGGGCGCTGAGATCGCCGGTCGGCGCGTGCTGGTCGTCGAGGACGTGGTCACCTCGGGCGGCCAGATCGCGATCTCGACGCGGCAGCTGCGCGAGCTGGGCGCGACCGTCGACGGCGCGCTGTGCGTCATCGACCGCGAGGAGGGCGGCGCGGCGGCGCTGGCCGCCGACGGCATCGCCCTGGGAGCCCTGCTCACCCGCGCCGACCTCGACCGCGCCCGGGCCGCCGCCGAGCGGTAGCGCTGAACTCGGTCCGGTGTCGCGATCACGAGAAGGGGCACGCTGAGAGGCGGGCGTAGGTGCCGCGAATTACGGCCCTGATCGACAGTGCGGCCGGCGGTCGCTCACCCCCGTTAGCGACCGCCGGCCTTTCACTGTCCGGGTGGACGCCGTCCCCCAACGGCATCTGTCCACCCATCCCCCTGTGCACTTCGCTCGGCGCCACCAACCAGAAAAACGAGTTTTCCGGCCGGGCCGGCCCGCTGGGACCCCTGGGGCCTTCATCGAGCGTCGCGCCACTGGGGATCACGCTACGTCGCCTGACCTGGGGTCGTCCAGGGCAAACTCAAGATTTTTTCACTGAAAGTAATTGGCTCTCCACTCTCCGCGTTCGCCACTCGGCACGGATTTCGCACCCGCCCACCGCTGGCACACGCACGATTCGACCGTTTTGTGCGCCGTGCGCCACCGGATCACCACCGGATGGGCGGTTTCGGCTACAGCCGCTGGAACATCACGTGCAGGCCGACCCGGCCGTGCTCCGGGTGCTCGAACGCCTCCGGGACCGTGGTGAGGATCTCGAACCCGATCGCCTGCCACAGGCGCACGGCCGCGGTGTTGGTCTCCACCACGGCGTTGAACTGCATCCCGTGGTACCCCTGCGCCCGCGCCCAGTCCAGCACGTGCCCGCCCAGCGCCCGGCCCACGCCGCGGCCGCGCTGCGCCGCGTCGACCATGAAGCTGGCAGTGGCGATGTGCGCGCCCCGTCCCGGCCGGTTCGAGCCCATCTTGGCCGATCCGAGCACGGTGTCCCCGTCCACGGCCACCACGGTCCGGCCCGGGGCCTGCTCCATCCACCACGGCCGGGCCTGCTCAAGGTCCATGCCCTCGGGGAAGGCGTAGGTCTCCCCCGCCGCCACGATCTCGGCGAAGAACGGGTAGATCTTCGGCCAGTCCTGGCCGGTCGCCTCTCGAATGATCACGCCCGGACCCTACCGCCCCGCCCCGGCCCGCTCGACCGCATTCGCCCGCCCATGATCACTCGACTTGCCCGGCACCTGTGCGTATCTTGACCGGCCTTTCGCCCGGTTGCCAGGCAAGTCGAGTGATCATGCCGCGCGGCGCCCGGCGCCCAGCGGTCAGATCAGGTCCGCGAGGGGCGTCTCGGCGGGCGGGGTGACGCGGCGGGTCACCCGGCGGGCGCGGACGTGCGCGGCGTGGGCGGCCGCGCGCAGCGACGCCGCGGCGGCGGTCGCGGCCTCGGTGGCCAGCCAGGCCTGCTTCTCGGTGTCGGCCGCCCGGCGGTACGCGGTGCGCAGCGACGCGCGGGCGAACTGCGACAGCATCGTCTCCTGCTCGATCGGGTGCCGGCGCGGGTCCCAGCCGCCGCGGTGGGCCAGCGCGTCGCTCAGTTCCAGGGCGGACAGCTGCTGGTGCGAGCAGGCCGACATGGCGGCCCGGTGCAGGTGGCGCTCCCGGAAGGCGTACTCGGCGGGGGTCTGCGGGGTGCGCGGCAGCGGCAGCGCCGCGGCGGTCAGCGTGCGGCGCGCCTGCGAGTCGGCCTCGTCGTAGCGCTGCCAGGCGGTCTCGGCCACATCCTGCGCGGCGAGCCACTCCTCGCGCCGCCGCCCGGCGGTCGCCGCGGCGCGCTCCGCCGCGACGGTCGCCTCGCGGGCCTTGCGGACCAGTGCCTGGGCGTGTGCGGCCAGCAGCGCCTGCTGCTCCAGCACCTCCGGGGAGGGTGCGACCGGCGCCGGCTCGGGCTGGCGGGTGTAGCGGGTCAGCGCGGCGATGGCCACGACGGCCAGCACCGCGAGCAGCGACCAGACGAGCGCGGCGTTCGGCAGGTCACGGAGGAACAGGTCCAGGATGATGTTCATGATCGACACCTCGGGGTGGTGGAGGGGTGGACGCGACACCAGGGTTCGTCGCGAGGTGGGGGTCTTGCGGTGCCGGCGACCCGGGCAGACGTTCGCGCAGCGGCAGTGGTGCTGGAGGACGCGGTGCGCGACTCGGCCACAGCCGAGTGGGACACCACGGAACCGTCGCGTGATCGTCGGGAGAAGGTCACGGCAGCAGTGAACGGCTACCGCACGCACCCACGCCGCGAAAGGGGGCGGCGACGCGACGGGAGGTTACACGGGCGGAGCGCGACTGCCCTGCGCCCGCGGGTGAGCCGAGGCCGGTGGCCGGACCGCGTTCGCGGCGGTGCGGACCACGAGGGTCGGCTCGATGATTCCGATCAGGACGGGCGCGGCAGCCGGGGCGGGTTCCGCCTCGTGCTTGGCGGCGGCCGGGCTCACCGCGACCTGCTCGGCCTGCGGCCGGGGCGCGGGCTGCGCCGCGTGGCCGGCCGACGGGGCGAGCAGCAGGCTCATCAGGGCCAGCGCGGTCAGCATCCGCGCGGAAAGGCGCGCGACCCACCGGATTGGACCGGTGAGCGCGCTGAATGTCACGAAACGAAAACTACCCCGTTCGAGCGAACGTCGCATCCGGAGTGATCGAGACCACAGGACGCGGGCGCACCGGATCTCTGTCAGACTGGCGACCGTCGCTGCCCGACAACCCGGGGGATCACATGAGCAGTACGGCCTCGCCCGTCGTGGAACCCGCACCGTCACTGACCCGCCTCGCCCCTGACGTGTACGCGTACCTGCAGCCCGACGGCGGCTGGTGCGTCAGCAACGCGGGTGTGCTGCTCGGGCAGGACGCGGTGACCCTGGTCGACGCGACCGCCACCGAACGCCGCGCCCGCCTGCTCGCCGACCACATCGCCGCACTGACCTGGGCGCCGGTACGCACCCTGGTGGTCACCCACCGGCACGGCGACCACCATTACGGCGCGCGCACGGTCGCGCCGGACGCGGTCGTCGTCGCGCACGAGCGAGCCCGCGCCGACATCATCGGCGACGGGCTGAACCTGCCCGGCATCTGGCCCGACGTGGCCTGGGGCGAGGTCGCCCCGGCCGTGCCCACGCTCACGTACACCGACCGGCTCACCCTGTACGCCGGTGCCACCCGGGTGGAGCTGTGGCACCCCGGTCCGGCGCACACCACCGGCGACACCGTGGTGTGGATCCCGGAGCACCGGGTGCTGTTCACCGGAGACATCACGTTCTCCGAGGTCACGCCGCTGTGCCTGATGGGCTCGATCGAGGGTTCGCTGGAGGTGCTGGCGCGGCTGGCCGCCCTCGACCCGGCGGTCGTGGTCAGCGGGCACGGCCCGCTCGCCGGCCCGGAGGTGTTCGAGGCCAACGCCGCCTACCTGCGCCTGGTGCAGGAGCTGGCCGCCGACGGCGTCGCGGCCGGGCTCACCCCGCTGGAGACCGCCCGCAAGGCCGACCTGGGCCCGTTCCAGGCCTGGCTGGACGCCGAACGCCTGGTCGCCAACCTGCACCGGGCCTACGCCGAGGCGCAGGGCGTCGACCGGGGCGCGGAACTCGACAACTACGCGATCCTGGCCGACGTGGCCGCGTTCAACGGCGGCCGCATCCCCACCTGCTTCGCCTGAGGTGGCCGGCTGGTTCCCGCCCCGGGGTGAGTTGCGCAGCGCGGCGTACGCCACGTTTGCCAACACCGTGGGCGGCGGGCTGTGGTCGGCGGGCGGGGCGCTGTACCTGACCCGGGTCGCGGATCTGCCCGCCACCGTGGTCGGCGCGGGCCTGTCCGCGGCCGCGCTGGTCGGCCTGGCCGCGAGTGTGCCCGCGGGCCGGCTCGCGGACCGCCGCGACCCGCGCTCGCTGCGCGCCGCGCTGCAGGTGGTCCAGGCGGGCGCGGCCCTGGCGTTCCTGCTCGTCGACTCGACGGCGAGCTTCCTGGCGGTCGCCGTCGTCGACGCGCTGCTGGTCACCGGCAACCTGACGGTGCGGGCCGCGCTCGTCGGCGCGCTCGGCCGCACCGCCGGGCGGGTACACGTCTTCGCGACGCTGCGCACCGCCGCGAACGCGGGCACCGGGATCGGCGCAGGTCTGGCCGCGCTGGCCCTGGCCGTCGACAGCCCCGCGGCGTACCGCATGCTCGTCGTCGCCGACGCGGCCACCTATCTGATCTCGGCGGCGCTGCTGCTGCGCCTGCCCCGTTACCCCGCCGCCGACCCCGAGGAGCGGGCGCGCACGTGGGAGGTGTGGCGGGACGGCCGTTTCCTCGCGGTCACCGCGACGACCTCGGCGATGTACGTCCGCCGGGTGGTGTTGACGCTGGTGCTGCCGCTGTGGATCGCCACGCGCGCCGACGTGCCCACGGTCGTCGTCTCGGCCCTGCTGGTGACGTACACGGTGCTGACCGTGGTGCTGTCGACCCGCCTCGGCAGGCGCGCGGAGGAGCCCGAGCCCGCCGCGCGTATGGTCCGCCGCGGCTCGCTGGTGCTGGCCGTCGCGATGCTCGGGTTCGCCGCCGCGACCGCGCTGTCCACGGCCGCCACGGTCACCCTGCTGCTGGCCTCCACCGTGGTCTACTCGGTGGGCGAGCTGTGGCACGTCAACGGCGCGACCGGGCTGTCCTACGCGCTCGCGCCCGAACACGCCATCGGGCAGTACCAGGGTGTCACGGTGCTGCTCAACGGGCTCGCCCTCGCCGCCGGTCCGGTGCTGCTCACCGTCGTGATCGTCGACTCCGGGTCGCCGGCCGGCTGGCTGGCGCCGATCGCCCTGCTGACCATGTGCGGGCTCGCCGTGCCGCCGCTCGCCCGGTGGGCCCGGGCCGCCCCTCCGCGACCGGCCCCGGCGGTGGCGGAACCGGCCGCCGGTTGACCCCGGGCGACGCGACAGGTCACCCCGGCGCTGCCGGCATCGGGAAACGCCCTCGCCGCGCTGAGCTGCGCTTCTAGGCTCGGGCTGTGGAACTGCGCGTGTTCACCGAGCCCCAGCAGGGCGCCACGTACGAGCAGCTGCTCGCGGTGGCGCGCGCCGCGGAGGACGCCGGGTACGGCGCGTTCTTCCGGTCCGACCACTACCTGAAGATGGGCGACGTGACCGGGCTGCCCGGGCCCACCGACGCCTGGACCACCCTGGCCGGGCTGGCCCGCGACACCAGCCGGATCAGGCTGGGCACGCTGATGACCGCGGCGACGTTCCGCTTCCCGGGTCCGCTGGCGATCAGCGTGGCGCAGGTCGACGCGATGAGCGGCGGCCGGGTCGAGCTGGGCATCGGCGCGGGCTGGTACACCGAGGAGCACGAGGCGTACGGCCTGCCGTTCCCACCCGTCGGGGAGCGCTTCGACCGGCTCGGCGAGCAGCTGCACATCATCACCGGGCTGTGGTCGACCCCGATCGGTGGCGCGTTCGACTTCCACGGCAAGCACTACACGCTCACCCGGTCGCCGGCGCTGCCGAAACCGGCGCAGCAGCCGTACCCGCCGATCCTGCTCGGCGGCGGCGGCAAGCGGCGCACCCCGGTGCTGGCGGCGCGGTTCGCCGACGAGTTCAACATGCCGTTCGCGAGTGTCGAGGACTCGGCCGCGCAGTTCGGCCGGGTGCGCGACGCCTGCGTGCGCACCGGTCGCGACCCGGGCGCGCTGCGCCTGTCGAACGCCCTGGTGCTGTGCTGCGGGCGCACCGACGCCGAGGTGGCCCGGCGCGCCGAGGCGATCGGTCGGCAGGTCGACGAGCTGCGGGCCAACGGCCTGGCCGGTTCGCCCGCACAGATCGTCGAGAAGATCGGCCGGTACGCCGAGGTCGGCGCGCAGCGCATCTACCTGCAGGTCCTCGATCTGACCGACCTCGACCACCTGGAGCTGGTAGCTGCCGAGGTGGCCCCGCAGATCCGCTGACGCTGCGCCGCCCTGCTGCCCGCAGCCCGCCGCACAGGCGGTCAGCCGAGCAGGCTGCACGTCGCCGGAGGGGCGCGCCGCACCGGCAGGCCGGGGGCTGCGTCTGACGCTGCCGCCCGGCCTGCCGATGCTGTCAGCCCGCCCAGTCGGGCAGCGGCTCGCGCGACGCCAGCCACTCGGGCGGGATGCCCGCGAGCCCGGTGTACGCGGCCACGATGCCGCCGACGATCGCCGCCGTGGTGTCGACGTCCCCGCCCGCCTCGACGCAGGTGCGGATCGCCGAGGGGTAGTCGTGCAGCATCCGCGCCGCGACCCAGACCGTGAACGGCACCGTGTCCTGCGCGGTGATCGCGGCACCGTTGCCCAGCTCGTACGCCGCCTCGGCGGCCGGCAGGTGCAGCATCCGCCGGGCCCGGCCGAGCCCGCGGTGCACCCGGCCGGGCGGCGTCAGCTCCCGCACCGCGTCCACGAACGGCCCCGGTTTGGGGCGGTCGCCCGACAGCCGCCCCGCGCAGGCATGGCTGGCCGCGACCGCGACCGCGATCGCACCGGCCACCCCCTCCGGGTGGGCGTGGGTGACCATCGCCGACGCGACGGCCTCCTCGGCCGCCCGCCTCGGATCGTCGGGGAAGTACGCCCCCAGCGGCGCGACCCGCATCGCGGCACCGTTGCCGCACGAGCCCTGCCCCTCGAACGCCTCGGTGGCGGCCTGCTGCCAGGACGCGCCGCCGCGCACCCGCCGCAGAATGACGAACGCGCCGACGCCGTACCCCCGGTGGGGTTCACAGCGCTGCGCGAACGCCTCGGCGAGCCGGTCCGGGTCGATCCGGCCCGCCTCGTTCAGCATCCAGGTGATGGAGCAGGCCATCTCCGTGTCGTCGGTCCATTCCCAGACCGGCGGCGGGACGATGCCCGCCACGAGGTCGGCGACCCTGCGCCCGACCATGAAGTACTGCGCTCCCAGCGCGTCCCCGACGGAAAGTCCCGCCAGGCTCTCGGCGGCGTATCCGCGCCGCGTGTTCTCGTGTAGGACGAACCTCATCGTGCCGCCGATCATGTCCCACCGCGTCAACCCCGGCAATCGGGTAACCGCGCCCACGTTCAAGATCTGTTTTTGTGGACGCTGGACGTCGTCCTGGCAACGGCCGGCGTCCACAAAAACGGATCAACGCGACCGGATCAGGAGCCGAGTACGGCTTCGATGAGCGGGCGGGAGCGTCCGCGGCCGGTCCGGAGAATCCGCGTCTGCCCGCGCCCGGTGCCGCATACCGTGGAGATGTGCCCTGGCCGACCGCCGGGCGACGCGCACGAGAGGCGAGCGATGACGCCGAGCAGGGCGGTGCCCGACGGGGCTCCCGCGCGCCCGGCCTTGGTCCTGACCGCGCTGATCCTGGTCGCCGCGGTGGCGAACCTCAACCTGAGCGTGGCCAACGTGGCGCTGCCCGAGATCGGGCGCGCGTTCGACTCGTCGCAGACCATGCTCAACCTGGTCGCCGTCGGCTACTCGCTCGGCCTGGCCGCCTCGGTGCTCTACCTGGGCGCGTTCGGCGACCGGTACGGCCGCAAGCTGCTGCTGATCCTCGGCGTCAGCCTGTCCGTGCCGGCCTGCCTGCTGGCTTCGCACGCCACCTCGGACGTGATGCTGGTGGGCGCCCGGGTGCTGGGCGGCCTCGCCGCCGGCATGGCCTACCCGACCACGCTCGCCCTCATCGCCGCCCTGTGGCGCGGCGCGCCCCGCATCCACGCGATCGCGCTGTGGTCCGGCATCGGCGGTGCGATCTCGGCGATGGGCCCGCTGCTGGCCGGTGCCGCGCTGCAGCGCTACTGGTGGGGCTCGGTCTTCCTGCTCACCCTGCCGCTCGCGCTGGTCGCGCTGATCCTGGCGATCCGGTGCGTCCCGGCGCACGTCAACGAGTCCACCGAACCGGTCGACCACCTCGGCGGCGTGCTGTCCGTGGTGCTGGTGGCGTCCCTGGTGCTGGCTGTCAACTTCGCGCCCTCGCCGGGGTCCGGCGCGGCCGCGGCCGGGCTGGCCGTGGTCGCGGTCGCCGCGACGATCGCGTTCGTGCTGCGCCAGCGCAGAGCCGCCAATCCGCTGTACGACCTGAGGATCGCGGCACGGCGCACGTTCTGGGTGGCGGCCGTGGCCGGCACCATCGTGTTCGGCTCGCTGATGGGGGCGATCTTCATCGGGCAGCAGTTCATGCAGAACGTGCTGGGCTACACGGCGTTGCAGGGCGGAGCGGCGATCCTGCCCTCGCCGCTGATGATGACGCTGTTCGCGCCGTACTCGGCGAAGCTGGTGGAGCGCCGCGGCTCGCGGTTCACCCTGCTGCTCGGCTACCTGTTGTGCCTGCTGGCGTTCCTCACCATGCTGCTGCTGTGGCACGAGGGCGTCGCCTACTGGCGGGTGGGGCTGGCGTACGCGCTGATCGGGATCGGGATCGGGCTCGCGGGCACCCCGGCGTCGCGCTCGCTGACCGGCTCGGTGCCGGTGCGGCGGGTCGGCATGGCCTCAGGCACCGCCGACCTGCAACGCGACCTCGGCGGCGCGATCATGCAGTCACTGCTCGGGGCGCTGCTCACCGCCGGATACGTCAGGTCGATCACCACGCAGGTGCGGGAGTCGCCGCAGTCATCGGAGATCGCCCAGTCGGTCGTGTCCGAGCTGCAGAAGTCGTTTTCGAGCGCCGCCGACACCGCGCAGCGTTACCCGCGCCACGCGGCCGAGATCATCGAGGGCGCCCGCAACGCGTTCCTGGCGGGCGACCGCTGGGCCTACTCCGCCGCGATCATCGCGATCCTGCTCGGCATGGCCCTGGTCGCCAGGCACTACCCGCGCCACCCCGAAGAGAACCGCCTGCTCGCCTCCTACCAGGCAGAAGACGTGGCGTCAGTGCCAGGCGCGCCTTCGCCCGCCCGGGAAGCGAGCTGACGAAGGCACAGCAGGGGGCACCGCCCGGGTTCAGGCGGCGGTCGCGTGGAACTCGTGCACGACCTCGATCAGGCCGACGAGGTGCCGGTTGAATTCGGCCAGCTCCTCGGCGGGCATCCACAGCTCCAGGATGTCCCGCCCGCCGACCTGCCGCACCGGGTAGCGCTGCGCGAACACCCGGTCCACCGCGAACCGGGTGACGTAGCCCGAGCCGCTCGCGGGCACGTTCCAGTCCCGAGCGATCATGATGGCGTACTGCTCGTTGAGCACCGGGTAGAAGATCGGCTGGTCCGGCAGCCGCGGCGGCCAGGCCCGCCAGCCGGACTCCTCCACCAGGGCCAGCTCCTTCGGGCCGGTGGGCCGCCACAGGGTCAACGTCTCGGTCATCACGCGCTCCTCTCGCAGCGGCGCACGCTACCGCCCGGCGGGGCGGCCCGGCCAACGGTTTGCTCGGGCCGACGAGCGCACGGCCCTGCGCCCAGTCTGCAAAGGGGTGCCAGGGGCGCCCGCAGACGGTCGCGCTGCAGGGGGCGTCAGGTGGTCGGGGCCGGGCCGGTCGAGGCGCGCACCACCAGCTCCGGCTCGAACAGCAGCTCGTCGTCGGGCACCTGCTCGGCGTCGATCTGGCTGAGCAGCAGCGCGACCGCGGCCTGCCCCATGGCGACGATCGGCTGGCGCACCGTGGTCAGCGGCGGGTCGGTGAACGCCATCAGCCCCGAGTCGTCGAAGCCGACCACGGACACGTCGGCGGGCACCTGCTTGCCGGCCCGGCGTACCGCGCGCATCGCGCCGATGGCCAGCACGTCGCTGGCGCAGATCAGACCCGTCGCGCCCTCGGCGACCAGGCGCGCGGCGGCGGCGTGGCCCTCCTCCATGGTGAGCGCGCCGTGCGCGACCAGCTCGGTCGCGCCCTTGCGCGCGGCGCGGTAGGCGGCCAGCTTGCGGGCCGAGGGCACGTGGTCCGGCGGGCCGAGCACCAGCCCGATCCGTTCGTGGCCCAGCGCCGTCAGGTGGGCGTACGCCTGCTCGACCGCGTGCTCCTCGTCGGTGCACACCCGCGGGAAGGCCAGCCCGTCGGCGCTCGCGTTGATCAGCACCGTGGGCAGCCCGCGCTCACGCAGCCGCGCGTAGTGCTCGTGCGCCGCACGGGTCTGCTGGTAGAGCCCACTGGCGAAGATCACGCCGGAGACGTTCTGCTCCAGCAGGATCGTGATGTACTCGGACTCGGCCACCCCGTCGACGGTCCGCGCGCACAGCACCGGCGTGAACCCCTTCTTGGCCAGCGCCCCCGCCATGACCTCGGCGAACCCCGGAAAGATGGGGTTCTGCATCTCCGGCAACACGATGCCGACCAGCCGCGCCCGCTCGCCGCGCAGCTTGGTGGGGCGCTCATAACCGAGCACGTCGAGCGCCGACAGCACGGCCGCCCGGGTGGCCTCGGAGATGCCGGGCTTGTTGTTCAGCACCCGGGACACGGTGGCTTCGCTGACTCCGACATGTTGGGCCACTTCGGCCAGCCTCCGCGCCATCGCGCAAGTGTAGAGCACCGGAGTGCAAGCCACTTGCAGAAACCGAACCGATTTCGCGTCAGCACAACGCCACCGACGTCCCCACCCTCCCTCCTCCGCCCATGATCGCCGTCTCGTGTCAACAAGTGCGGCCGGACCTCACCTATCAGCACGAGACGGCGATCAAGCCAGGCCGTTGGACCCCCGCCGCCCGCCGCATAGCCGTTTCCCGCGCGCAACGGCGCAGGCCAGGCGGCTACACGGAAAGGAAGGGCACCTTCTACAACACATAGCGATGTGAAGGTGCCCTTCCTTTCACAGGAAGGGGCCGCAGTAGGTGGGGGTGAGGGGGGTGCCGGTGACGGTGAAGGTGACGGCGTCGGGGCAGTGGAAGAGGGGCTGGGCGGCGACGGCGTCGGCGGTGAGGCCGGTGAGGGTGAGGGAGCCGGCGGACTGGATCTGGAGGAGATGGGTGCCGGTGGTGTGGACGCGCAGGTCGGTGATGGTCACGTTGGTGACGGAGGAGCCGAGGACCTGGAGCGCGGCGTATCGGCTGTCGAGCAGGTCGTTGCCGGTGACGAGCACCTCGCCGGTGAGCGGGGCGTCCTTGGCGTAGAACCAGAGCGCGCCGATCGGGGTGGCCAGGAACGGGTGGTCGGCCCCGGCGCGCAGGGTGGTGTTGCGCTCGATCCGGGTGACCCCGCGCAGCAGCGTCGCGGAGAAGCGGTTGCCGACGTGGATGCCGCCGCGCTCGACCTGGATGTCGGCGACGACGTTCGCGCGGACCGTGTTGTCGTGGCCGCCGTACATCGCGATGCCGTTGGCCAGCATCGGCAGTTGCACGGTGTTGCGCTCGACGGTGACCTGCCGGTCGGCGCCGTACTCGCCGTCGAAGCCGTCGGCGCCGGCCTCCGACCACAGGGCGATCCCGTCGTCGCCGGTGTTGCGCACTAGGTTGTCGCTGATGACGGCGTTGCTGACACCCTGGTGCAGGTTGATGCCGTCGGCGGTGACGTCCAGCGGGGTCGGGAGGGCGGGTCGACCGGATGGGCGCGGGGCGCTGACCATGGTGCCCAAAGCACTGGAGTTCAGCGCGTACGCCGAGTTCTGGACCGG